>JAKOOI010000294.1 GCA_022701475.1 Weeksellaceae bacterium | reverse complement strand
TAAGGACCCTTCCCGCAGCCCCGGCAGAGGGCACGCTGGTGCTGGACGCCGTGAATGCAGCCCAGGCCAGGGTACGTTATTACAACGGCTCTGCCTGGATCGATATGAGCGGGCAGAGCGGCAACATTACTTCCGTGATGGCCACCCAGCCATCGGTGGCGGAAACCGCCGGTGAGAAAGTCATCATCGGGGCCACTTCCACTTCGGCCGCCGGAGCAGTGGTGCTGGAATCGGCTACCAGGGCCATGGTGCTGCCCACCGTTACGGATGTCAACAACATCCCAAGCCCTTCCCCGGGAATGATGGTCTACGTCAACAGGACCGGAGCCAAGAGACTCGCCGTATTCAACGGCGAAAGATGGTCTTTTTGGGCGCCGCAGTAATAAACAATAAAATCCCGGCTCATAGGCCGGGATTTTTTATGATGTAAATAGCGGTTTCAGTTGAAAAAATAATATGTCAGCAGAAAAAATAGTTATATATTTGTATCCATTCACGTATATTTGAGTATACTTAATTATTAATTTTTAATCCCCGGTCAGATGACCGGGGATTTTGTATATATACTGTTTTATATGGGAAACATCGGAATTACTGGTAACGCTGAATATCAATAAAAACATGACGGCAGCTTCTTAATGAAAAGCGGCAGAAAGTATGCGGTCAGAGATAAGATACATGCGACCGGTAATGACGTCAATTGCCATATTCTCTGACTTCGCGTTTAATTCTGCTTTTTGATAAATTTCTGTACCGAGGTTTCTTTTTCGCCTTTCAGGATGAGGTAATAGAGGCCTGCTGCAAGATGGGAAACATCGATCACCGGCTGTACTTCAGATGATGGTACAACAGTTCTTCCGGCAGCATCCGTTACTTCGTACCGGCTGTATCCTTCAGCTTTAATATGAAGAATTCCTGTGGTAGGATTAGGGTGGATCAACGTTTCCTTTACAGACGGACGATATTCGCTGACCGCCAGGGTTCCCTGGGGAACCAGTCTTGTCAGGCCGTTGACCGGCTGGCCGTCAAAGCTTCTGAAAGCGCCTGCTACCAGAATGCCGGTCCCCTGTTTTTTGATATCAGCCACAACATCGGTATAGAACCTTCCTGTATAAGACTGGAATCCGGTACCGATATCAAAGGTGGTATCGTAAGTTCCGTTCTCATTATGTCTTGTCAGCCTTTTCAGATTAGCGGCTTCAGGCTGTCCTGTAAAGAATTTTCCGTTGTTTTCAAACTCCAGGGCCGCATATTGGGTAGCCATCCCGTCATTAAAAGTCTGTATGACAAATGTATTATCGAGGGTTCCGTCCGCATTGAAACGCATCAGCTTATGACCGGACAATAAATTGGAAACTGCATAAATTTTACCGTTTGCCGCAGGGAAGATATCCCAGATGCTCGGTTGCGAAGTAACGGTGGTAAATGTATTGTCTACCTGCCCGTTGGTCAGCATCCTTTTGATGGTGGCACTGCCGCTTCCCGCATCAGAACCTGTAACCAGGACTTTTCCATCCGGTAACAGCTTCATTTTTGAGACATATCCCAGATAAGGATCTGTGTAGTTACCGGTGGTATTAAGCGTCCCGTCTGCATTCAGTAAAGATAAGATCTTGGTAATGCTTACGAATCCCGTATTGTTGCTTAAATACCCGATCATTTTAGGGATAAGGACTTTTCCGTCGTTAAAAAGGATAAAATTATTGTCAAGTATGCTTCCTATCAGTCCGATATCGTTTCCGACGGTACTGAAATAAGAGCTGTCCAGGCTTCCGTTGGAATTTAATCTCAGAAGTGCCCCTCTGGATTCATCCGTACCTCTGCTTCCATAAGTTCCCAGGAAAATTTTACCGTCTGCTGAGAATTTTATTTCTTTCGGAACATACTGGGCATGAAAGTAGGTGCTGATAGGGAATGCAAAGCTGGTATCGATAGATCCGTCCGGGTTCAGACGCACGATTTTGTCCGTTGCCACACCATTATATGAATGAAACCAGCCTGTAACGATAATCTTACCGTCCGGCTGGATGAATATTCTTTCCGCAGCCTTGTCAAATCCTTTGCAGATATTCTGGAAAGACGTGATCCTGCTGCCGCTGGATGGGTTGAACATCACAATATTGCCTGCATAATCCTGATTATAATATTTGATGGAGCCGGAGGCGATTACATTGCCACTCGGGTGGAAGCTCAGATGGTCTATATGATCCTGATAGGAATAGCCGTTGATCAGATGGGTGACTTTCCCTTGAAAAGTAGCATCCAGGGTAGCATCATCGTTTAACCGCATGATACCTGCAACGGGCTGTCCGCCGTAGCTTGAAAAGTTACCTCCTACGAGGAGCTTTCCGTCCGGTTGAACGAGAAGCGCATATACGCCGTTTGAGGTGGAGTCCGGAGGAAAGTTCAGATAAAATGAATTCGTTGAAAATGTATTGTCATAATATCCGTCAGCATTCAGGCGAACCAGGTATTGTGTCCCTGAAAAAAAAGTGCCCTTTCCTGCCAGATAGATCTTGCCGTCATTCCGGATGGTAAGATTCCGGATTTTACTGAAGGTTCCGGAAGTATATACATGGAATGACGGATCATCACTGCCGTCAGGGTTAAGCCTTTTCGGGTAGTAGTCGGAATGTACTACCACAATCTTTCCGTCCGGCTGTACATCAAAATAATAAAAATCGCTCTGGAATTGTGTGCTTGCATGAAATGAAGTATCGGTAGAACCGTCAGGATTCAGCCTTACCATTGAATTGTGAGCCATCCCTGCATAGGCGGAAATATTCCCGGCTACCAGGATTTTTCCGTCAGCCTGCAGGACAACTTTTCTTACTATCTTCTTCACTACGTTCTGCTGAAAAGCAAACGTCCCGGGATTGAAGGTTGTATCCCTGCTTCCGTCTGTATTAAGCCGTATAATATAATTGGCAGCAGTATTGTTATGGAGATTGAAAGCACCAGCAATGATTATTTTGCCGTCAGGCTGCAGCACCACACTTTTTACTTCCTTATCAAAAGCTGCCGTGGTAAAGCCTGTATCAGCAGTATTGTCAGGATTGATCCTAACCATATTATAGGATTCCCCGTCCACCACAATACCATAGGTCCTGTAAATGACGAGGATTTTACCGTCCGGCTGGGGAACACTGAAATCGATTCCCATTTTTCCGTCGATAAAGAATTTATTGGTCTGGAAAGCCGCATTGAAAGCAGGGTCCTGAATATATTTATTTTGTGCGGAAAGGTTGTTAAAACCTGAAAAAGAAAGCAGCATCAGCCATAAAATAGCGTATATTTTTCTCATAAAGTATGAATCAATTAGTTTTCGGCTAAATTAATGATATTAATTGGATTAAAAACCAGTATCCTGCAATGTATAAACGTTTTGATTTCTTTTTTCCAGAACCGGTAAGATGATCTTTACTTTTATTCCTGATACAGCATTAAAATTCCCGTTACCCTGTTACAAACACCGGCATTTTATCGCAGTTTCCGGATAAATTCAATAAGTTTGCATCAGCTTTCCAAAAATACCGCCATGTCCGGAAATATACTGATCATCGATGATGAAATCAAGCTCCTGAAACTGTTGGGAATGATCCTTTCTCAGGAAGGATTCAATATAAAAGAGGCTTCCAACGCACGTTCGGCCCTGACAATGCTGGAGCATCATGAATTTGATGTGGTCCTGAGCGATGTACGGCTGCCAGATGCTTTCGGGGTCGACCTGGTGAAATCCAGAAAGGCGAAGTATCCCCACCTGGAAATCATCCTGATGACTGCCTTCGGTAACATTACGGATGCCGTACAGGCCATGAAGAACGGAGCATATGATTACCTGGTAAAGGGCGATGACAATGACAAGATCATCCCGCTGGCGTACAGGGCGCTGGAGAAAGCAAAAGACAATTCTTCAAAGAAAATACAGAAAGGCGCAATGCCGAAAGGCTTCGGATCGGTCATCGGTAGTTCACCTTTGATCCTGCAGGCTAAAAAACTGGCGGAAAGGGTAGCCCTGACTGACGCCACCGTGCTGCTGACCGGCGAAACCGGAACCGGAAAAGAAGTCTTTGCCCATGCCATCCATGAAGCGGGGGAAAGGAATAAAAACAGCTTCGTCGCCATCAACTGTTCCGCTTTCAGCAGGGAAATCCTGGAAAGTGAGCTGTTTGGGCACAAGGCCGGTGCCTTTACCGGCGCGGTAAAAGACAAAAAAGGGCTGGTGGAGGAAGCCAGCGGCGGAACCCTGTTCCTGGACGAAATCGGGGAGATGCCGGTTGACCTGCAGGCCAAGCTGCTCCGCGTGCTGGAAACAAAAGAGTTCATCAAGATGGGCGAAACCAAAGTCTCCCGTTCGGATTTCAGGCTGATTGCCGCCACCAACCGTGATCTGGAAGAAGAAATCCGGCACGGAAATTTCCGCGAAGACCTGTATTTCCGGCTGAACATCTTCGAGATCCGCCTTCCTGCGCTCCGGGAAAGAAAAGAGGACCTCAAGGCACTGGCGCAGAATTTTATCGATCTTTTCTCGCGGAAGATGAACTTTTCCGGCATCAAAGCAAGTCCGGAATATTACAAAATGCTGGAAAAGAACGACTGGAAAGGCAACATCCGCGAGCTCCGCAACACGGTAGAAAGGAGCCTGATCCTGATGAACGGCCAGCTGCTGGATACCGACAGCCTCCCGCAGTATGCAGAGAAACCTTCTGCCGCAAAGGATTCCCTGAGCATGAAAACACTGGAACAGGAACACATCCGGAAAGTCCTGGCCTACACCAAAGGCAATAAGGCTGAAGCGGCCCGCCTGCTGGAAATCGGGATTGCCACGCTGTACCGGAAGCTGGAAGAGTATGACCTGCGGTAAGTGCGGAGGACACTAAAGTTCTACGGATCACTGAAGCTTACTTTATCTTACTCCATTATCAATAGCATCGGGTTTTAACGACATTGCGACCGGCTTTGGCAGCCCTTAAATTGCTTTGAACTGAAGCCGTTTTTAACAGTGAAAAAATAGAAAGCGGCGGCTTCCTATTTTATAATATCCCATCTCAGAAGATTATTGGATTTTTTTAATGCGTTTTTAGTACTTTGTTCCATCATCCTGGAGAATTCTGCCCGGGTAAGTTCTTTCCCGGAATTATCGTAAAAACGATGATCGTCGCCACTATTTTCATTAAAGGCAGGAACAGGCTTTTCATAATAATTTTTAAGAACTTTTCTTAAAGCATCCTCATCTATACTGATAGGATCAAGCCTGAAATAATAAGGAATGTCTTTTATATCGAAAGCCGATAGAGATTTTATCGCTACCAGAGTAAATGAAATCCCTTTATTCTCATCTTCTGCCTTTACCACCAGTCCGGGAAGGCCCTGGAACAAATAAGGGCCATCCTGGATAGGAATATCCGGGGTAAACCATACGGTCCATTTCCTTTTATTAAGTACCGTCGTTGCTTTTTGAACAGGCATGCCCAGGAACTGATCTTTCTCCGGAGAAATCTGCCAGTCTAATTTCTTTGTCATATTGACCCTGTAATAATTCTGGCAACTGGTATAAAAATCGATACTTAAACCTGGATATTTCTTTATGATCAACTCTAAAAACTTAATTCCCTGGTAAGGATATTTTCCCATGGGCCGCTCTTTGATTTTGACAAGGGAATCCTGCTCTGGCACTTCAGAAGCATAGAATTTGGAACCGGTTTTTCCGATGTCTAAATTTAAAAATTCTTTTTCTTTGATTTCAAGATAGGTGGAATCCCGAGCAAAATTATATTCATAGATAAAACGCTTATTCTGGCCTTTGGAGAATTGGCTGATGAGTAATAAAGCGATGATCATCTTGTACATTAAGTATGGTTTTTAGTTGCGATTCAAATATAGGAATTTTATACACAGCAGAGTGAATAAATAAAAGCTGGATTAATCAGGTTGAACTTGTTCCTGTATACGTGAATTTTACAGATCCCGTACGACAGTGCCGGCCGATTTAAAACAATGTTAACATCTATTTAAAATACACGCCGTATGATCAGCAATATCTTTGCAGGAATTCAGATTAAAAATTAAATCTTATCTTTATCATAAAGCCGGATGGCTTTTCATTTAATTATTCAGTTGTATTATGAAAAAACTTATCTTAGGGTTGGCAATTGCAGGCACCGTTATTATGAAGGCACAAACCCGGATTATCGCTCACAGAGGCTATTGGCAGACCCAGCCGCCCACCACGGAAAATTCACTCAAAGCATTGGAAAATGCACAGAAGCTGAAAATTTACGGCGCAGAATTCGACGTAAGGATGACCAAAGACGGTATTCTGGTCGTGAACCATGATGAGCACCATGCGAAAATGGAGATCTCGGAAACCAGTTTCGGAGATCTTGAAAAGGTAAAACTGTCGAACGGTGAAAATTTCCCTACCCTGAAGGACTATCTGAAAAAAGGGAGAAAAGACAGCGCCTTAAAGCTGATCGTGGAAATCAAGCCTGACAAAACCAAGGAAAAAGAAGACGAGCTGACGGCAAAAACCGTTCAGATGATCAGGGATATGAAGCTGGAATCCCAGTGTGAGTTCATTTCCTTCAGCCTGAACATCTGTAAGGAAATCAAAAGACTGGCGCCTTCCTTTAAAGTACAGTACCTGAAAGGAGAGCTTTCTCCGCAGCAGATCAAGGAAGAAGGGCTGGACGGGATCGATTACCACTACAGCATCTTCCAGAAAAACCCGGACTGGATTGCCGAAGCCAATGCATTGGGGTTGATTACCAATGCCTGGACCGTAAATGATCCGGACGTATTCGAAGAACTCAAAAAGCAGAACATCGGTTTTGTGACCACCAATATTCCGGATCAGCTGAAAGACAAATAAACAAACCGGCATCCCGATAAAAACAGAAAACAGCCTGTCCTCTTTGGACGGGCTGTTTTTGTCTAAATACAAATTACATCTGACCTGAGTATAAAGTGAGGTACATAAGTGGTATTTATTATTTTCCCATAAAAAGACAATAAAGGTAGGCAATGAAACTGAATATGATGCATTAATAATCGGTAACGGTTTCAAACAGCTGTTAATCAAAAAGGTGTTGATTTCTGTTAAACATAAATTAATATAGCGTTTAATAATTCTTTAATATCTGTTAAAATGTTATTAAAACGCTACTCATAATGTCGTTTTATTTTTGCGCAAACAAAAGGATATGCGTAAAGAGACACAGAAGCTGTTTATTTTGTCGCTTTTAGGATTGGTAAGCGTCAATGTGGCAGCCCAGCAAAAAGCCAGGCGGGACACCATCAGGAATATCGACGAAGTAGTGGTCACTGCTTTGGGGATCAAAAGGCAGGACAAGTCATTGGGATACGTGGCTGAAACCATTAAATCCGAAGAGCTGCTCAGAACCCAGAACAACAACTGGTCGCAGGCACTCGAAGGAAAAGTAGCCGGACTGAAGATACAGACTGCCGGGGCCGGGCCGCTGGGCAGCTCCATTATCAAGCTGAGAGGAGACATCTCCATGAATCCCGACCAGAACAACGCCCTGATTGTGGTAGACGGCATCCCGTTGAACAACAGTACTACCGGTACCGGTTTTTCCGCCTACGGAGCCGGTTCCAAGGCAGACCTTCCGATCGATTACGGAAACGGCATCAACACGGTTAATCCGGATGACATCGAATCCATCACCGTACTCAAAGGTGCCACCGCATCGGCACTGTACGGATCAAGAGGGGCCGGAGGAGCCATTATGATCACCACAAAATCCGGGAAAAGCAGGAAGGGGAAAGTGCAGATCACTTTAAACTCCTATTCCAGCTATGACACCGTCCTGAAATGGCCGGATTACCAGTATGAGTACGGCCAGGGGACGCTTCAGAAAGACGCCAAAGGAAACTTCTATTATTCTTACGGCGCTTCCGCAGACGGCGTGAATACCGGCTCTACCAGCAGTGCCTTCGGGCCAAGGTTTGCCGGCCAGTCTTTTTTCCAGTATGATCCTTCGGTAGAGGGCCAGAGCCTTCAGCGGCAGTTGTGGCAGCCATACAAAGACAATATCAAAGGGTTCTGGGAAACAGGAACCACCTTTTCCAACAATATTGCGCTGGAAGCTTCCAATGACAATACGGCTTTCCGGTCTTCCCTGACCTACCTTAAAAACGAATGGATGATGCCGAATACCGGCTTCGACAGATTCTCTGCGGCTTTTTCCGTAGATCACAAGATCAGCGAAAAACTGAAAGTGGGAATCAAGATCAATTACAGCAAGACGAAAAGCGACAACCTTCCGGCAACCGGGTACAGCAACCAGTCCATTTCCTATTTCATGATCTTCCAGAATCCGAATGTAGACCTTTCCTGGTACAGGCCGGTCTGGAAAGCCGGGAAAGAACAGGTAGAGCAGATCCATCCTTTCAGTTCCTTTATCGACAATCCTTACCTCATCGCTTATGAAATGCTGAACGGGGTGGATAAAAATTTCATTACCGGAAACGTCAACCTCAATTATAAAATTACCAGAAACTTTGACGTCATGATCCGTTCGGGAATGGAGCTTACCAATGAGCTGCGTACCCAGAAAAGACCGTGGAGCTCCGCCAATTACCTGCAGGGAATGTACAGGGAACAGCATATCAAGCTGATGGATATGAACAATGATGTATTGTTCACGTACAAGAACAAATTCGGCGACTTCGATTTCAGTGCATCCGCAGGCGGCAACATCCGGTATCTGGAATATGTGATGAACGACCAGATTGCTGAAGGCCTTCTCCGGCCGGGTGTTTATTCTCTGCCGAACGCCATTTCCAATATTTCAAGATTTGCCAAGCCGAATGACCGTCAGGTAAACAGTACTTACGCCCTGTCCACGATCAGTTATAAGAATAAAATATTCCTTGATCTTACCGCGAGGAACGACTGGAGCAGCTCGCTTCCGGTGGAGAACCGCTCTTATTTTTACCCTTCGGCAGCTACGTCATTCATTCTTTCCGATATTTTCAGCCTGGCTTCAGACCGCTTCAACTTCTGGAAGTTCAGGGCCTCCTGGTCCAGGGTAGGAAACGACTCCGATCCGTACCAGCTGGTCAAATATTACAACAACAGTGATTTCGCAGGATCGGTGGAATCCCCGTCTCTGTACCCGAATCCGGACCTTCGTCCCAACATGATTACCAGCATCGAGGCCGGAATGGATTTCAGCATCCTGAAAAACAGGCTGAGCTACACGCTCACCGCTTATCAGAACAACTCCAAGGACCAGATCGTCAGGATCCCGACCCTTTGGGAAACCGGGTTCAGCAGCAAGGTGATCAATGCCGGAGAAGTAAGGAACCGCGGACTGGAAGTTACCCTGAATGCTTTCCCGGTGAAGAACAAAAATTTCTCATGGGCCGTGAATGCCAACTGGTCCATGAACAGGAACAAGATCCTTTCCCTTCCCGATGAATTCAAAGGGGAACCTTATACCATGGGAAGCGTAGGAGGCGTCGTTTACTTCAATGCTGTGGTGGGCGGATCGCTGGGAGATATGTACGGCTATGGCCTGATGTATTCCCCGGACGGGCAGGTAATTTACAATGCCACAGATGGGTTGACGGCAAAACCTACCCAGATGAAGCGGATCGGGAATGCCTATCCGGAATGGAGGGCCGGAATCCAGAACGAATTCAGGTATAAAGGAATTACGGTGAGCTTCTCCTTCGACGGGCAGTACAAAGGAATGGCCTATTCCCAGTCCCACCACAAAATGACCGAACAGGGCAAGCTGGGGCACACGCTGGCCGGCAGGGAAAACCCGAACGGGATGATCGTAGGGAACGGGGTGGTACAGAATGCTGACGGATCATATGCTCCCAATACCAAAGCCATCCTGCTTTCCACCTATTACGGCGACTATTACAGGAGAGCCAATGTGGAAACCAATACTTTCGATACTTCCTTTATCAAGCTGAGGGATGCCCGCATTTCCTATACCTTCCCGAGAAGCATTACCGAACAGCTGAAAATCAATGATCTTACCCTTGCCTTATTTGGCCGTAACCTATGGATGTGGACGAAATTCCCGCTCTTTGATCCGGAAGCTGCCACTTTGAACGACAGCCAGATCACGCCGGGTGTGGAAATAGGACAGCTGCCGACGGCAAGGACGGTGGGAATCCAGCTTAATGTTAAATTCTAAAATCTTACAACATGAAAAAACTGTTTTTACATAGCATATTGGCTGCAGGCCTCGGGCTGATCCCGGTTTCCTGCAGCAGGAGCCTGGATGAGGTGAATACCGATAACAGCCGGAGCAGCGAGCCGGTGGCCTCAAAACTCCTGATGCCCGTACAGTACAATATGGCCGCCGTAAACTATATGAGGGCCAATGATTTCACTTTTGACCTGATGCAGGTTTCCCTGGATTTTCCCAATGAAGGAAATACCCTGAGCCGGTACAACATCACCGAAAATACGGGCGCCGGGTTCTGGAACAACAGCTACAAATGGATCAAGCAGCTTAAAGACATGAAGTTTGCTGCAGAACGGGACAACGACCCGAATTACCTGGCCATTTCCATGGTACTGAACGCCCGGATCTATTCCAATCTTACCGACACCTATGGCGACGTGCCGTTTTCGGAAGCTTCCAGCCTGGAAGAAGGCATTGCCCAGCCGAGATTCGACCGGCAGCAGGATATTTACGTTAAACTGCTGGATGACCTGAAGGCGGCCAATTCCCTTTTCGTTACCTCGAAAGCACTCGGCGGGCCGGATCTTTTCTACAAGGCGGAAAGCGATGCCAACGGAATTGCCAACTGGAAGAAGTTCTGCAATTCGCTCTCATTGCGTTTGCTGACCAGGATCCTGGGCAAAGACGGCGAAGTGAATGTAAAGGCCAGGATCCAGGAAATTATCAGCAACCCGACAACCTATCCGGTCTTTCAGAGCAACGCTGAAACGGCCAAAGTAGCGGTAACGGGAGTCGCCCCGCTTCTTCCGCCGATTACCAGGCCTCAGGACTTTACTACAGGAAGGGCGGCTTCGGCCTTTTTCGTGGAAACCTTAAAGGCGAATAATGATCCGCGGATGTCTATGTTCTTCAGCCAGGCGAAAAACCTGGCGAATGCCAACATCGGGTACAAAGGTGCACCTTCCGGATATGCCTACGGGACCGCTTTCGATTACCAGCCTTCCAATATGAACCAGAACCTGTCCAAGGCACCCCTGAATATCCTGGTCTTTCCTTATGCCGAGCTGCAGTTCATCCTTTCGGAGCTGGCCTTCAAAGGAGTTATTTCAGGAAATGCCCAGACCTATTATGAAAACGGCGTCAAGGCAACAATCGAGCAGTGGGGAGCTACCATGCCGTCCAGTTATTTCAGCAATGCCAATGTGGCTTACAACGGAACACTGGAAAGGATCATGCTTCAGAAATATGTGGCCCTTTTCTTCGTAGACCAGCAGCAGTGGTTTGAAAAAAGAAGGACCGGTTTCCCGGTACTTCCTAACAACGGAGGCCTGCTGAACAACGGAATCATGCCGTCAAGACTTATGTACCCGCCAAACCCGAGAGTATTGAATACGTCCAATTATCAGGCTGCCGTACAGCAGATGGGCGGCGACAACATCAACGTAAAAGTATGGTGGAATAAATAACCAGAAGATAAAAAATTCAAGTATTCAAAATTCATGAATAAGCGGCGGTATGTTGTCTGATAAGCAGAACGGCTCTGCAAAGATTAAAAACGGTATTGTAGTTAAAAACTTTGGTGCGCTCCGTGTTCCGCAAGCAAAACGACGGATCATTTAAAAAAATAAGATCATTCAACAGAATAAACAATGAACATAAAATTTTTAATGCCCTGCATGCTGATCTCGGCCATGGCATTTTCACAGGCTTCCGTTTCAGGATATGTGTATGAAGACGGT
>JAKOOI010000283.1 GCA_022701475.1 Weeksellaceae bacterium | reverse complement strand
AAGCCGATACGAAAAATGCAAGGAGCTTCCAGGAGATTTACCAATGGCTGAAGCCGGATGTCTTCATCGATAACCACGTGAGCAACGGAGCCGATTACCAATACACCTTTACCTACATTTCAACGTTCAAGGAACGGTTGGGAAATGTGCTCGGAAATTATTTTTATACGACTTATCAGGCTAAAAACCTGGAAGATTTAAAGAAGATAGGCTACGAAAGCACACCGTACGTCAATATTCACGGTGATATCCCGGATATCGGTTTTGCGGCTTTTGAAGATTCGCCGCGATATTCCACAGGCTATGCTTCACTGTTCAATGCCCTGTCGACCATGCCGGAAACCCATATGCTGAAACCTTATGACAAAAGGGTGGACGCCACCTACCAATATATGCTGGTGAACCTGCAGAACCTGGATAAAGAATACCTGAAAATAAAACAGCTCAGAACAGAAAACCTGAAGCAGTACCAGGCCGGAAAAACCTACGGAATCCGTTGGAAAATCGATTCCACGAAATATACGACCATGGATTTCAAAGGCTATGAAGGAAAATACAAACCGAGTGAAATCTCCGGGAAACCGAGACTGTATTACGACCGCAACAAACCGTTCACAAAAAATATAAAGCTGTTTACAACGGCTGTTCCGACAGGCTTTATCACCATTCCGGAATATTATGTCGTTCCGCAGGCACAGTACCGGGTAGTTGAGGAGCTCAGAAGAAACGGGATCAGGATGAAGGCCATCCGAAAAGACAGTACCATTGCCGTAGAATCCTATACAATAAAGGATTTCAGGACGGCTAAAAATGCATATGAAGGACATTATCCGCATTCTGAAACAACGGTTGACAAATCAAACGGGAAGGTCATGTTCTCAGCCGGAGACTATCTGGTCCCGACCGGTCAGGAAGGTGTAAAATACCTCATCGAAACCCTGGAGCCGGAAGCCCTGGATTCCTTCTTCAACTGGAATTTCTTCGATGGTATTTTAGCTCAGAAAGAATATTATTCCGCTTATATTTTTGAGGATACGGCTGCGGAACTGCTGAAAAAAGATAAAAGCCTGAAGCAGAAATTCGAGGCTAAAAAAGCTTCGGACAAAGAGTTTGCAGAAGACGGCACCGCCCAGCTGGACTGGATCTACACGAATTCGCCGTACTTTGAAGAAAAAACATTCCGCCAATATCCGGTATACAGGATTCTATAATTCACTATCTATTAATTCAAAAAGACATTTCCTGAAGAAATGTCTTTTTGAATTAATCCATCTGATCGTGGATGCTGGACCTGAGGCTGAAATCAGCTGTCAGTTTTTTGGAAGACCTCTCTTGAGAGCCATTTCTGCCCGTTTGATGGCAATCTGCTCTTTCCAGTCCATATATTTCTTTTTGAAGTTCTTCTTCATGATATCATCAAATTTCCGCTGTACCGTAAGGTTCCACAGCGAATGGGCTTTTACGCCCCACGATTTGTCCCATGCCCGCAGGGAAATGGAGAAACTTCCGTCCAGGTATTTCATCCAGTGCCACCAGCCGGTCGGCATGAACAGGGTATCGCCGTGTTCCAGATAGCATTCGATGCCTTCCACACCGTCCAGCGCCGGGAATTTGGTGAAATCAGGGTTTTCGATATCGTAATCTTCAAGCGCATAAGTGGCATAGGGAATCTGGTACAGCCGCTCTCTCCATTTATAGTCGAAAAGAAGGACATGCTTCTTTCCGTTGAAATGGGTATGGAAGATATGGGCCATATCGATATCAAAATGCAGAAACGTTACCGAGCCTTTTCCGCCGAAGAACATATTCGGGTATTTATCCAGAAAGCCGCCCATGAGTTCTTTAGGGGAAAGATAATCTTCCAGCAGCTTTGGCGCGAATTTGATCGGATCGAAAAGGAAAATCCTCAGATCGGTAGGTTCTCTTTGGATCAGGTCTATATAATCGCCGAACTTCATTCTGGCAGCAGAAGAATTAATGGGAGCAGAGGGATCAGCTTTTGAGCTGTCATACAACGGAACCTCCACGTCACCTACGACTTCCTTCATATATTCCATTGTCCATTTCTGGTAAGCCGGCCATTTTTTTGCCATGTTTTTGATCACCACAGGTTTGCGCGGTTTCAGGTATTTCCTGATAAACTCTTCCTGGGTAATATCATCTACAATATCGATCGGCTTTAAATTTATTCCCATTATCTTACAAAATTTAATGTTACAAAATTATTAAATAAAAACAGATGTCAACCGGTTTAAGGTTTTTTTAATCTATGATTCAAATTATTTTTAGCTATTTAGCCCAGATAAGAAGACCGGTTTGCTGTAGAATTTCTAAAAAGTAAATACTCTTTTTGCCGGTGTCCGCTCTCTATTGTCAGTGGACCAATCTGTTTCGTCAGACTAAATTTAGGCCAATTGCAGCTGATAATTTATGATTAAAATAAATCTTCTGCTCATTTTTTTTTCCGAATAAAAGTTTATGAAAAGAAATCAGAAAATCATAATCCTGATTTGTAATGGAATTATGAAATATATGTTTCTTATTTACTGTAAAATATGCCCAAAAAACCCGGCATAATTTGCTGGTTTTTCCGGGCAGTGTTTCCGGAAAATTCGCAATAGATTTGATCTGTGGCTGAATAAGAAATAGCGCAGCCTGCTTCATACAAAACCGGGGCAGGAATTTCCGAAAGCAGTCCAGACAAAATGATGCACCATCCGGGCTGACCGCCTATTCTAGAAAGGGATGTTCAGCTTGGGAAAAAGAATTATTAATTTTTAAAACAACTTTTATGAAAAAAATTCTAATTTTAGGCTGTACATGCCTTTCCTTGCTTTCATTTGCGTTATTTCATGTAACATGGAATACTACTT
>JAKOOI010000271.1 GCA_022701475.1 Weeksellaceae bacterium | reverse complement strand
CTGAAAAGCTTTACGGGAAAAGAGTTTACGGCGTCTCCCTCGCCATTCATGAAATGGCTGAATCCGGTGGTGGTTTCTGCGGAAGAAGGCCGGATCGAATTTCAGTATACCGTAAGGCAGGAGTGGTTGAACCCCATGGGCAACCTTCACGGAGGCGTTACCGCTGCGATCATGGACGACATCATCGGCGCTACGATGTTTTCCCTGAACGAGGAAAATTTTATTGTCACCATCAATAACAGCATCGATTATTTTTCAACTGCCCAGGAAAACGATCCTATTATAGCCGAAACAAAAATTATCAAAAGAGGAAAGCAGTTTGTAAACGCGCAATGCGAAATCTGGAATGCGGATAAAACCCGCCTGATCGCCAGGGGAACCTCTAATTTATTCAAAATCAGCAATTAAATGAAAAGAGTTGTTATTACAGGTCTGGGCGCAGTGACGCCTTTAGGAAATACCGTCGGAGAATTCTGGCAGAACAGCATCAACGGAATCAGCGGTGCCGGAAAAATCACCCATTTCGCCACCGAAAAATTTAAAGTCCATTTTGCCTGTGAGGTTAAAAATTTTGACCCGAAGGTCTGTTTAACCCATAATGAAATCAAAAGAAGCGACCTTTTCTCACAATACGCCATGTATTCTGCTGCGGAAGCCTTAAAAGATTCCGGTCTTGAGCTTGAAAAGATGGACCCCTTCGATACCGGCGTGATCTGGGGAACCGGGCAGGGCGGAATGTGGACCTTCGAAAGCGAGGTGATGGAATTCACCAAAGGAGACGGAACCCCGAGATTCAATCCTTTTTTCGTGCCTAAATTCATTGCCAATATGGCTTCGGGAATGATCTCGATGAAGTTCGGGCTGCAGGGTATCAACTATACGACGATTTCGGCGTGTGCTACAGGAAATACGGCTTTGATGGATGCTTTCAACTACATCAGGCTCGGCAAAGCCAAAGTGATCGTAAGCGGAGGATCCGAAGCAGCCATTACGCCTGCATCGATCGGTGGTTTTTCAATTATGAAAGCCATGTCTACCCGGAATGACGATTTTGCCACCGCCAGCCGTCCGTACGATGCGGACCGGGACGGATTCGTAATGGGCGAAGGAGCCGGCGCTTTAATCCTGGAAGAATATGAGCATGCCAAAGCCAGAGGTGCAAAAATCTATGCTGAACTGGCGGGAGCGGCTATGACCGCCGATGCGTATCATATGACGGCACCTCATCCGGAGGGAACGGGAGCCATCAAAGCCATGCAGCTGGCATTAAACGAAGCAGGCATCAATACGGAAGACATCGATTATATCAACCCGCACGCTACTTCTACCCCGATGGGTGACCTGGTAGAACTAAATGGGATCAATAAGCTGTTCAAAGGAAGCAAAAACCTGGACATCAGTGCCACCAAATCCATGACCGGGCATTTACTGGGCGCGGCCGGAGCGGCAGAAGCCATTTTGTCAATCAAAGCGATTGAGAACGGAATCATTCCGCCGACCATCAATCTTCATAAGATTGATGAGAATATTCCGAAGGACCTGAGCATCGTTTTCGGGGAGGCAAAAGAAAAGAACATCAATTATGCTTTGAGCAATGCTTTCGGATTCGGAGGACACAATGCCACTTTGATTTTCAAGAAGTTTCAGTAGTCCTGGTAAGAAGTTTACCAAGCATTGTAATTTCACTAATAAGATTAACGCAAAGTCTGATGATCATCACGCTTAGTGAAAGGGAGCAAAATGGAGCGGCAAAGCCGCTGATGAAGCAAACGATAAGGTACCCGCTTCATCAGATCAGCTTGCTGATTCTTAGCTTCCTTATCTTATCATGGGTAAAGTAAAAAACTTTGCGTTTGAAAATTCAGCGCTTAGAAAAAGAAGAAATCCATTTTGAATCACATAAAAAGCAGCCCGAAGGCTGCTTTTCCATTGTACGAATTTATATAAACACCATATGATGATGCTGGGTTAATCGGAATCTTTGTCTGCAACAAAAAAGTCATCCGCCTCTTCTCCGATCGGGATATAAAGCCTTTCCCAGACTTTGCTTTTCACCATATCCCAGCTGTGTCCTTTTCCTTTCAGGTCTTCCGCCAAGAGTACGGTTCCGGGCTTGATTATAAAGGTGGAACCATCGGTCACTTTAAATCTGATGTTACCTTTGATGGTAATTACATATTGCCTCCTCGGCGCCGGATGGGCATTTTTTTCCCAGTCTTCGGTTTTATTGCTCATCCAGAAAGTCGTGGTGTTCATGTGCTTCAGTGTCGGGATTTTCCCTTTTTCAAAGGTGCAGGTACCGTCGGGCTTATTGATAAGCCTGATGGCCGGAATGGATTCCGTGGTTTCTTCTACTTTAACTCTCACATGCTTTTTGTGATGATCTTGTGCATTCATAAAACTCATTGTTGAAAATGCTACAACAAGGCTCATGCCTTTAACAAATTTTTTCATTTCTGATCGGATTCTTTTTTATGGGTTGTAAACGGTATCGTGAACCAGCATTCTTTCAAAGAACGGCTTGTATTTCTGTACGAGGGCCAGGTGCTCCGGAAGCTTTCCGTACGCTTCAAGGGCTTCCAGGCTGTCGAATTCCATGGAAACATTGTAGGTAAAACTGTTATCCAGGACACTTCTCGGGCTGGAAGCTGCCGGCTTTCCGTAACGGAGATTTTTCTGATAAGGCAGTTGGGCAAGACCTTTGAAAAAGTTTTCAAACTCCTTCACTTCAGCTTCAGAAAGATCTTTTCTCAGCCAGAATAATAAATAATGGAAATACACTTTTTTCTTTTTTACAGGGTTAAACATCGGTAGGGCAGAGGCAAACAGGTTACCGGAAACCAGCAGCAGTGCCGAAGCCTGTACCGAACGGAATAAAAATTTTCTTCTTTCCATAATAAGTAAAGTTTGTTTATGGTTTATTGTTTTTCACGAACAGCGGTTGTTGTTTAATTAAAATCAATCCTGTATTTCAGGACGAACTGCCATTTCCGGTCTGAAACTACAGCGTTATTGCCAGGATCATTGGTAAAGACAGGACGGTTCTGTGCATCGAAGGTAAACCTTGAAGACATCCCGTTCATCAGCAGGGAGATTCCGGCATCATAGATCACTGCATTGTCATGGAGGCCTTTCAGGTCAGAGAGCTGCACGCCTACCGCAGGCTGGAGCTGCAGGTTTTTCTTTTCTTTATTTAAATAAGGCAACGTTCCTCCCAGCTGCAGGTAATAGGTATTCCCGGTTCCGATCACAGGCATGGCATTTCCGGCACCGTTAAGGCTGGCCAGGGAAGCATCTACCGAGGTGGCCGGGTTGTTTGTCCCGACATAGCGGATGTAATTCGGGCCGTAATCGTTGTGCATCGCCATAGCATACGCACTTACGGAAGTTCCTTTCTCTTTATTCAGCGGTGCATCGTAGAACAGGTCTGCGGCAAAGCTCTTCATATCGTCATTCACGGTATTTTTAGCGGCATCCTGGTGCCACATGGCGTTGTGGATGTAATCGAATCCGGCTCCCAGGCTCAGTACATTCTTCTTTCCTGCATACGTCCCGGAATTAAACGGAGTGGAAATATTTTCCGTATCCAGGAAAGCATATCTGAAATACCCTGAAAAATCTTTATGGGGCGAATTTTTACTGAAGGTGGACACATTCGGTTTCGGTTCGGCCGTTGCCATGGTATAAGGATCTGCCACCACCAGGCGGTAATCGAATTTCCCCAGCTGCCCTTTGATGTAGGCACCGAGTTCCCTTACGGTATAATCCGTGGCACCGGCATTAGACGTTGCGTAGGCCGGAAGATCGTACAGCAGCGTATTCAGAGGCCCTGTCGTAAAACGGGAAAGCCCTCTCCAGGTAGAACGTCCGGCACCGAAAGCAATTTTATCATTGAATGCGTATTCTGCATAGGCATCCAGCAGGTCGAAATAATTACTTCCTTTCGCATTCACATTCACATTGGTGGTTCCTCCCTGAAGCACAAACATCAGCTTTTCGGTCGGCTTGTACGTCATTTTTACTCTTACTCTCCGCAGTGAAAGATCCGATACGTCCGATTTTGCATCATTGTTGATCATACTTCCAGGATTCAGCCGGGCATACCGTGCCCACAGTTCGGCATATCCGCTGAAAGAAATATA
>JAKOOI010000262.1 GCA_022701475.1 Weeksellaceae bacterium | reverse complement strand
TTTTCTTAACGCTCCGATTTCCCAGGTCAGGAAAGGTTTTTCTCGTAGAACTTACTAATGTAATAATTAGTGAAATTCTTAAAATGGTTATTTGAAATAAGAATGGTATCCGGAATACACCTGCTATACGGACGACCAGTATTTTAAAGAAGGTGTTTGGGGCACAGGACTAATGTTTATTTCTTTTTTCCTTGATGAAAAAAGAAACAAAAAAATCAAGACTTGAAACTCTCCGCTAAAAATAAAACCTGAATCCTGAAATTTCCAAAACTCGCGCGAAGTCATAATGAATTCTTCGTTTCTAATTTTGTCTCGCGCTTCGGACAGTGGGAATTTTTTTACGGATTCAGGTTTTACTTTTTTATAATCCGATTTCCTGAGTCAACTGGAAATAAAGAAAGCTGTCTCTAAAGAAACAGCTTTCATATATTTTATATGTTTCGCCAGAAGCTAAAAGCCAACAGCCAGAAGCCTTTAAAACTGCATTTCCGGAATTTCACCTTCAATGATCAGCTCGGCTTCCGTTGATTTTACGATGTGTTCTACGGAAATGCCCGGCGCTCTTTCAACAAGTTTAAACCCGGCAGGTGTTACATCCAAAACCGCCAGTTCGGTTACGACTCTTTTTACACAATTTACACCCGTCAGAGGAAGCGTACACTTTTTAAGGATTTTGCTTTCCCCGGCTTTGTTGACGTGCATCATGGCGACGATGATATTTTCGGCAGAAGCCACGAGATCCATCGCACCGCCCATTCCTTTTACCATTTTCCCCGGAATTTTCCAGTTGGCAATATCTCCGTTTTCGGATACTTCCATGGCTCCGAGAATCGTCAGGTCTACTTTCTGCGCACGGATCATCCCGAAACTGAAGGCGGAATCGAAGAAAGAACCGCCGTCGAGGATGGTGATCGTCTGTTTTCCGGCATTGATGATGTCTGCATCCTCTTCTCCTTCATAAGGAAACGGTCCCATTCCCAATACCCCGTTTTCACTCTGGAATTCAACGGAAAGATTGTCCGGTACATAATTGGCCACCAATGTAGGGATCCCGATTCCCAGGTTTACATAATATCCGTCCTTTACTTCTCTGGAAATTCTTTGTGCAATTTGTTCTTTAGTCAGCATAGCTTAATCTTATCCCGCCAAATTAGCCATTTTTTCAGAATTATGAAATAATTTCTTTCTTATCCTATGGTAAATTTTGATGAACTATTTATTGTAAATTTGTAGACTTTTTAATCAACCCATGAAAGTTTTACTGCATTACCTGAAACCTTACCGCCTCCTGATCTTTATTTCTCTTCTCCTTGCTTCTGTAAACCAGGTATTTTCCCTGTTTGCACCGGCCATTACGGGAAATATCCTGGATAAACTGGTTACGCATCCCAATTTCTTCGATAAAGAGAAAACCATCCCGAGAAACCTGAATGAATACCTGTACGGAACTGATATTTACCATGGGGTTTTCTACTTTTTAGGACTTCTGGTCGGAACTGCAATGATAAGCCGTATCGCCAAAGCCTTCCAGGATTATGTGGTGAATGTGATTATCCAGAAATTCGGAGCTAAAATTTTCACCGACGGACTGAGACATTCCATGAGGCTGCCGTATCAGGAATTTGAGGACCAGCGGAGCGGTGAAACGCTTTCAATCCTGACGAAAGTGCGTGAGGATACGGTGAAGTTCATCAATAACTTCGTGAACATCTTTTTCGGGATTCTGGTGAGCATCATTTTCGTTTCTGTGTATGCCATTCGCCTGCATTGGTCGATTATGCCTGTGTATGTAGTGGGTATTATTTTTATCGCGGTCGTTACCAATCTGCTCAGCAGACGAATTAAAACCATCCAGAAAAGCATTGTAAAGGAAACAACCGATCTGGCGGGCAGCACTACGGAAAGTTTACGGAATATCGAGATCGTAAAAAGTTTAGGCCTTACCAACCAGGAAGTGGAGCGGCTGAACAACAATACCTATAAAATATTGAATCTGGAGCTGAGAAAGGTTAAAAGCATCCGGTCTCTGAGCTTTGTTCAGGGGACACTGGTGAACTTTTTACAGCAGATGATTACATTCACCTTATTGTTATTAATTTTCAAAAATATTGTGACGCCGGGCCAGTACCTGTCGCTGATGTTTTACGGGTTCTTTATTTTCGGGCCGATGCAGGAAATCGGGAATATCATCATTTCTTACCGTGAAGCGCAGGCATCGCTTAATAATTTCGACCGGGTAATGAAGAAAGAGGTTGAGCCTAAACCTTTAATGCCTAAGAAAATCGGAGCGATTGAAGAACTTGAATTCCGGAAGGTGTCTTTTCAGCATCAGACGGCTCAGTATAAAGCACTCAATTCGATTTCGTTTGATGTAAAAAACGGGGAAACCATTGCTTTCGTCGGACCAAGCGGTTCCGGAAAAAGTACGCTGGTAAAGCTGCTTGTCGGTTTGTACCGTCCGCAGGAAGGCGCTATTTTCTACAACCACATCGACGGAAAAGAATTTGATTTTGACGAGCTGAGAAACCAGATCGGCTT
>JAKOOI010000248.1 GCA_022701475.1 Weeksellaceae bacterium | reverse complement strand
GTATGTTTCCGGCTGAGCCCGTAAACCCGGTGGCCTTTTTTACCGAAATATTCCGCTAATACGAAACCGATTCCTGAAGAGGTTCCGGTGATGATAATGGTTTTTGACATGTATGTTTAATCTGTATTTTTTGAATTCAATAATAAATTTAATCTTGTAAGGGAGCCAGGATTTTTTCTAAATCTTCCCAGAATACCGGATACGACTTTTCTACCACTTTTTCATCTTCTATATTCAATTCCTTCATTAAACAGAATGGTGCAAAACTCATGGCCATCCGGTGATCCTGATACGTTTTAATGGAAATGTTTTCCTGCGGCTCACCGAAGCTCACCGATTGTATGGTAGAATCCGTAATCTTCGTTTCGGTCCCCAGTTTTTTAAGTTCATTGTACAGTGCCAGGAGCCGGTCGGTTTCTTTTACCCTCAATGTCCCCAGGCCTGAAATTTCAAACGGGATTTTCAGGGCGGCGGCGGTTACGCACAAGGTTTGTGCAATGTCCGGGCAGTTGTTCATATCCAGCACGATCTTTTCCGGCATCCGGAAACCTTCGGCAGGCAGAAGCGTAATCTTATGTTCTTCTTCCGTAAAGACCGTTTTAATTCCAAAGAATTCCTCATACATTTTTGCAATGGCGGAATCGCCTTGTGTAGAGGCTCTGTAGAAGCTTTTCAGATGAAGGGTCTGTCTTCCCAATGCTGCAAAAGAATAGAAGTACGATGCGGAACTCCAGTCACTCTCCACTTCATAGCGGATAACGGACGACGGATGTCCGGTAAACGGCTCAACGATAATGGTATTTCCTTCAAAGCTGTTATGAATTCCGGCTTTGGTTAAAATATCCAGGGTCATTTCGATATAGGACCTCGATGTGATTTTCCCTACAAGGTTAATTTCCAGTCCTTTTTCAAGTTTTCCGGCAATCAGCAGCAGGGAAGTGATGAACTGGCTGGAGATATGGGCAGGAACATCCACTTTGGATTCCGTAATCTTTCTTCCCGTAATTTTCAGCGGGGGGAAACCTTCATTTTCCAGGTATTGGATTTCCACGCCCAGTTGCTGCAAAGCAGTCACCAGTTTCCCGATCGGTCTTTCTTTCATTCTTTCCGATCCGGTGAGCACGGTCATCTTTCCTTCCTGAATAGCATAATAGGATGTTAAGAATCGCATGGCCGTACCGGCGTGATGAATGTCTACCGTTTCCGTATTTTCCGAAAGGGCCCTTTTCAGCAGTTGGGTATCCTGGGAAGTGGATACGTTTCCGATTTTTATATTGTTAAACAGGCTTTCCAAAATCAACAAACGATTCGAAATACTTTTCGAACCGCTGATCTGTAGGGTCTGATTTTCTTTTAAGGTTGATTTTTCTAACTTCTTCATTGTTCTTCTGGATGGGAAAGACGGGGGCGTAAAAAAAGGAAGCAGAACAACGTACTGAACTTCCGGCATCCGTCTTCCGGCATTATTTTAATTTTTCATTATTCTGATGGCGGTCCTTGTCGCGATCGGTTTTGATCTTCATTTTTTTATCAAAAGCCTCCTGCAGGTTGACTCCGGTCTGGTTAGCCAGGCACAGCGTTACAAACAGGACATCGGCAAGCTCTTCGCCGAGGTCTTTGCTTTTATCGCTTTCCTTTTCGCTCTGTTCTCCGTATCTCCTGGCGATGATCCGTGCCACCTCACCGACTTCTTCCGTGAGCATGGCCATATTGGTCAGCTCATTGAAATAGCGGACGCCGATGGTTTTGATCCATTCGTCCACTTGCTGCTGAAGGCTTGTAATTTCCATTAAATCTGTAGTTGTTACATTCTTTCCGGGTGCTGTCTAAAAATACTGGTAAGCTCCTAAAGTAGGGTTAGATGTCCTGGATACATTGGCAATATCCACCGGCACCGTTGCCGCAACGCTCACATTTCCTTTGCCGATGGCCGGTGAGTTCTGTTTCATCCTCAGGTTCATCTTGGCAACAAAATAATTCACAAACAGCGGATCCTGGTTTCTGACGGACTGGATGACGTTGACGTTGTTATCAAATGGGAACCCGGCTTCGGAAGTCCCGGAATATTTCAGCAGGCAGTTCTGGAACGTAAAATTGAACTGCTGTCCCGGCGTCTGTTCAAAGTTCACCGCATTATCCCGGTCGGAATACAAGATGCTGTTTCTTACATTAAAGATCAGTGCGCCCTGTTCCGCCTGTCCCGAAGCATTTTTCCATTCATTGCTTGCAAAAATTACATTCCTGTTGGCGGAATGAAGCACATCCGAATAATTAACCAGGGTAGAATGTACATAGGTATGGTTTCCGCCTTTAAAGATTCCGATGGCCGATTCCCCGCAGTTGTTCATCACGAGGTTCCGGGCATTGACGGTAGAGGCTACAGCATACATGCCATACTCCTGGAAAGTATGGATGAAGGAATTGCTGATGGTGGCATTGGCCTGTTTCAGCTCGAGACCTCTTGTCCCGCCGAAAAGCCTTGCATAATTCATATTCAGGGTAGAACCGGCTTCCATCCTGATGGAATTCCAGTTTTTAGGGATGGTATCGTAAGCCGGGTCGTTCCGGTCGCCACGCAGGACAACGTTGTCGGCAACGGTTCCGTTGATATTCAGCGCCGCTCCGGCAAGTACTTTCATGCCGCTGTTCTTATGGAAGTATACTTTGGTACCGGGCTGTATATTCAGGTTCACGTTCTGGTCAACGGTTAGATCACCATAGATGATTTTTGCTTTGGTATTGGTCCAGGTAGTGCCGGAGGCAATGATATTCGGGTTCGTTGGAGTTTTAATAAAAAATTCCGCATCCTGGACTACCGAGAAGAGCACCACATTCTGTTGTCCGGCGGGACTCTGGAATAGAATCTTATCTTCGGCGATGGCTTCCGGGCCGGTGGCTTCCGGAGCGATTTCCACAAAAATATATAAACTGTCTTTCTTTCTCAGCGGGACATCCTTGAAATCAAACCCGGGTTTTCCGTCTACATTGATCTTGTATAAGGAATAAGACCCTTTTTCCAGATGGATCCTCGGGATCAGGATATCCTTGTCTTCATTATTATATACCTTTACGGCATAGGTTTCGGAACGGACCTGGTGGTAAACGGTGTCGCAGAATACCGTATCCCTTGAAAAGCTTAATTCCCGGGACGGGGCATCGAAACTGATGTCGTCCTTATTACAGGATACCGCCATCATAAGCATCCAGAAAGAAAAAGCCAGCACTAATTTGAATTTCATCGAAATTAAAGTTTAAATAGGTTTCAAATGTAACGAAAATACTTCAATTTTCTTGTCTGTAAAAAATTATTGATCAGCTATTTGTATATTTTAAAAAATATTGTATTTTTGCAACCTAAAATCAGCAGAGAAATACCATTACTATTTCGAAAGCAAAACTTTAATTTTTTTTTAAAAATTGTATTATGAAAAAAGGACTTCACCCAGAAAATTATAGACTTGTTGTTTTCAAAGATATGAGTAACGACGAGGTATTTATCGGCAAATCTACTGCTGACACCAAAGACACCATCGAGTACGAAGGACAGGAATATCCATTAATCAAAATGGAAATCTCTTCTACTTCCCACCCTTTCTACACAGGAAAAACCAAATTGGTGGATACTGCTGGTAGAGTAGACAAGTTCATGAACAAATACAAAAAATTCGCTAAGTAATTTTTTGATTTTACCATATTAAAAAGTCTTCCGTTCTCCCGGAAGACTTTTTTTGTTGAATACTCCCGGAATTAAATCGGTCATAGCACAAGTATCCTTAATGATTTGTATTTTTGCCTGTCCTGAAACATGGAGCAATAAACTTTAAATTCAACCTTTATGCAATTGGTATTTTCAGATGCACAGTACTGGGAAGATTTTCTTCCGCTTACCTTCACCCGTCCGGTAGCAGAAATGCGCTGCGGCATCCTTACTTTTTCCGAACGCTGGCAGAAAATCCTGGGCAACACGGAAATTTCCTACTTCACGGAAATGTACCTGCAGCAGAAATTCCCGGAGCCTGAAAAGAAAGAAAGCCTTTTCCTGGTTACCAA
>JAKOOI010000240.1 GCA_022701475.1 Weeksellaceae bacterium | reverse complement strand
AAGATATACTGTTCCGTCTCAGGATACCGTTTCTGCATTGCCTGAAGGCCTGTGCGGATGGAAGAAGCCATACCCTCTTCCCAATCTGCGTTCCTGGCTTGGGCAACAGTTACGGCTTCCCTTTCTATTTCTCTGTTTTCCTTTCCTGTAACTACGATAATGCTGGCAGTAACGGCAAGCGCTTCTTCAATGGTATGGCGAAGAAGGGTCTTACCCTGGTAGGAAAGCAGCTGTTTCGGCTGTCCCAAACGGGAAGAACTGCCTGCTGCGAGTATGATGATGCCTGTTTTCTTTCCTTTCATTATCCTCCTATCGTGATCATGCTGCGGTTTTCAATCTTTGCCGTATCGATGTCCTGGAACAGTCCCGAAAATTGTCCGCCAAGGGCTTTTGCCTTGGACCGGATGGTTGTTTCAATCAGCGGAGCGACATCTTCTCCTCTCCGGAGTGCTGACAGCAGGTCGGTTTCACCCTTGGAAAAAAGGCAGTTCTTCAGCTTGCCGTCTGCCGTAAGGCGGATCCTGTTGCAGGAAGAGCAGAAAGGTGCCGTCATGGTGCTGATCACGGCAAAATTACCGGTAAATCCGGGTATTTTAAATCTTTTGGCCGTATCATGCGGCTCGTGGTCCAGGGCAATGACACGGTGTTTCGTCTGGACCTCAGTGAGGATTTCCTCAAGGGTAAAAACCTGGTTGCTGGTCCACCGGTTACCGCTGAACGGCATAAATTCGATAAAGCGAACTTCTACCGGGCTGTCTTTGGTGATGTTGATGAAATCCAGGATTTCATTGTCATTCAGCCCTTTCATCAGGACACAGTTGATCTTCACTTTAAAGTTGTTCTCAATGAGAAGATCAATGCTCTCCCTGACGGTCTGGAAAACGTCCCGGCGGGTAATCGTTTTAAATTTTTCCGCATTGAGGGTATCCAGGCTGATGTTTACTGTTTTTACCTTTGCGGAGATCAGGTTCGGGAGCAGTTCTTTTATCCTTACTCCATTGGTGGTCATGGCCAGCTCAATCCCCAGGTTTCCCAGCTTTTCCAGGATCAGGGGTGCATCTTTGCGCACCAGCGGTTCTCCGCCGGTCAGCCTTATTTTTTTAACGCCTTCAGAAACAAAAAGCGCCGCAATGGTTTCAATTTCATCGGGCTGCATCAGTCTGGAAGCGGGTGCGAAAGCATATTTTTCATCGGGCATACAGTAAAAGCACCGGAGATTGCAGTTATCGGTGAGCGAAATCCGGAGATAGTCATGTATGCGCCCGAAGGTATCCGTTATCATATCGTGTGGGTATCCGTGGTGGCGGAATGAATTTTTTCTGTTTTATACTTCAGGGAGTTCCCCTTTTTATTTTCCAGGACAGCTTTGATTTCTGCGACGATGGAAAGGGCGATTTCCTCTGCACTTTCAGCACCAATATCAAGGCCGACCGGACCGTAGATCCTTTCCCTCTGTTCAGGAGTTACCGGATAACCTTCTTTCTCCAGGTCACCGATCATCCGGACCAGCTTGGTCTTCGGACCCAGCGTACCGATGTAGCGGTTATCGTGGCCCAGAATATTTTTCAGAACGGTGAGGTCATACCGGTAATTATGGGTCATCAGGACAAAAAAGGTATAATCGTCTATGGCGATGCCTTCCAGAAATTCCTCGGCAGCCGCTACTTTTACCGTTTTGGCCAGCGGAAATCTTTTTACCGTGGCATGGGTATGTCGCCCATCCCCGACGGTAATTTCCCATCCCAGGACAGAGGCAATCTCTACCAGCGGCTTTGCATCATTCCCGGCTCCGGCAATAACCAGGGAAACTGCGGGAGGAATATATTCGATCAGTACCTGATATTCCTTACTTTCATATTCCGTGTTTTTAACAGAAGAATTCCGGTTATCAAGTGCCGACTGAATATCACCGGATAATGCATCCGTCATATTTCCTGATGAGATCAGCTGCTTTCCGTTGGAGAACATAACCGTTCCGGGCTGAAAGGACCCTCTTTCCAGAGAGAACAGGCATGCTATTGCCGAATCCCGCCGTTCCCCTGCAACTTTGTCCAGAAGATCAAGCGGATGATTTTCTGAAGCAGGATCAATATATTCAAACAGGATATGAACAATTCCGTTACACCCGAGCTGCACCCCGAAATCGGAATCTTCATCATTGCTGGTATCATACGTAATCAGCTTATTCTGCTGCTGATGGATAGCCAGCAAGGCTTTCTTAAGGGCATCCCCTTCCAGGCAGCCTCCGCTGACGGCACCGGTAAGTTCACCATCTTCGGTAACAAGCATACGGGCTCCCGGCTGGCGGTAAGAAGAACCTTCTACCTTGACCACAGTGGCCAGGGCAGTCTTTTTTCCTTCTGCTTCCGCTTTGTGGTAGGCACGGATGATATCATTAATCTCTTTCATAAAATACATTGGCAGCTTTTCCCTGCCTGTGATCCGGTATTTCAATTTCTTTATCGAAAAGTTTAACGGACAGAAACAGAATGCTGCATTCCTGTACCATCAAAAATTAAGCAACTTTTGACATTACCGGTATTAAATATGATAATCCTTTAAGGATCATCAGGAAATATTCGGCGTTGCATGGTTTTATTCCGGTCTGATAACATGATGCTATCGTGCCTTACTGCTTTTTCTCAGCGTATCTGAAGTTTTGCCAGATCGAAAGGCATGGTCCTGATTCTTTTTCCGGTAAGATCGAATAGGGCATTGGCCAGTGCCGGTGCAAAAGGCGGCAATCCGGGTTCCCCTACCCCGCCTGCATCTTCTTTGTTCTCCATGATATGCACTTCGATCGGCGGAATGTCATAGATCCTCGGCAACGGATAGGCATAAAAATTGGCTTTGTCGGCCATTCCGTCCGTAAAGGTCTGCTCATGCATGGTAGCGGCCCCCAGCGCCATCACAATGGATCCTTCCACCTGGGCCTCGATAATATCCGGGTTGACATACCAGCCACAGTCGATCACCGACCATACTTTATCGATCTTCACGCCACCTTCTTTCCGCTTTGAAACTTTCACTACCTGCCCTACGGTACTTCCGAAACATTCGGTAACGGCGATCCCGTATCCTTTATCCTGCGGATTCTTTTTCCAGCCGCTGACTTCCTTCAGCCGTCCGAGCAGCTTACGGCTTCTTTCATCTTCCAGATGTTTCATCCTGAATTCCAGGGAATCCATACCCATGCTGTGGGCAATTTCATCCATAAAGCTTTCGTAGGCAAACCCATTGGTAGAAGCATATACCGACCTCCACCAAAGTACCGGAACCGGGGTCTCGAAAGG
>JAKOOI010000226.1 GCA_022701475.1 Weeksellaceae bacterium | reverse complement strand
ACTAATACGAGCAGTTCGCTGAACAGCACCGGCGGAACGGTTCCTTTTTCCAGGATCCACTTTCCGGTAAGTGCCGTACGGAGGAGATAAAAGTAAGATGTCAGCTTCACTTCATCGCCGCGGCAGGCTTCCAGGTATCCGGAGAGTTCCCGGTCATTCGTATGATGGTACGATTCGCCTTTGGTGGCTTTTAAAGATATCAAATTTTCTATTTTCTCACGGGTAAAACCATCGGCCAGTACCAGCAGTTCGCTGAACAGTACCGGCGGAACAGTTCCTTTCTCCAGGATCCATCTTCCGGTGAGTGCCGTGCGGAGTAAGTAAAAGTAGGATTTTAACTTTACTTCATCACTGCGGCAGGCTTCCAGGTATTTTTTGCTCATGCTGAGGTAATGGTACGAAACCGCTATCGGCGAAAAGCATTCATCAGCCAAAGGTTTGAACACGTCATAGAATTTTTCATTCTTTACATAAACAATAGGAGAATAGAACCAGCTCAGCAAAGCAGCGTTCGACTTCAGCAGCAAATGGAAGGTCTTTCTCAGGTCCCAGCCGGAACCGTCCAGTTCATCTTCCGTCATGAACTCGATCGTTTCATCTTTATCCCAAGGCGAAAGGTACCAGTCTTTTTCGTGCCGGTAGATGAATCGGATATCATAGTCGCTGTCGGGTGAGGCAAAACCCCAGGCCCGGCTTCCGGATTCCACGGCCAGCAGGATCTCTATGCCGCGGCTTTTCTCCACTTCTTTCAGTTTTTCAAGTATTCTGGATGTCATTGCTGTTATTTTATATCCCTGCAAAGTAAAAGCAATGCTGCGCAACAGATTTACGCACCCGGAAAAAGCATGTTCATAATGGAAATTTATATTTTGCAGCTGTCGGTAAACATTGTTCTGCATCTTGTTTCACATATTCATTGTCTATTATTTGTAAACAGGTCTGTATAATTAACCGGAATCTGTAAGGACTTTTTTCTGAATTGAAGTCTGCCGGGTTAATATGGCATCCGTTATCCTCTTTTATATCATATACTTTCGCAGATTGAACAGATTAAGCAGATTCTATTTTTTTCCTATCTGCATATCGCTATATTCTCCGGATAATTCTGTTCTTCAATTGCTTTCAGAAGTTTCCAAAATAAAAAAGCTGTCCCTATTATGGAACAGCTTTTATCAGATCGATATATTTTTTAAAATCTCCTGAACGGCCTTACCCGTACCTGGTAGTAGTCTTTGTCGGTAGATGAGATATACCCGTCGTAGGCGTCAAGAAATCTGGCTTTGCTGGTTCCCGGATTCTCAGTGGAACTCCAGAAATACCTGTCGGAATAGTCGTTCCAGGTGAATGTGGCAATGGTATACACGTTTTTGGAACTTTTGAGGAACGCCATTAATTCCTCATCCGAAGGCAGGAACCAGTCGGTCAGGCCGTTCAGCACATAATTATCGCATAACCTGGCGGCACAGTTGGCATCGGAACACTGGGAAACGATTCTGGCGGTATTGGCCGGACCGGCTCCGAAGGTGGCCTGGGTCTGGTTGACGATGCCTCCTGCGCATCCCCATCTGATTTTATTTGATCCGTTGTAGATCAGGTTATTGGGAGCTGCTTCAAGGTATCTCCACCCGTCGGTCACTTCCCCTTTGTCATAAAAGATATATCCTCCGGAAGCACCGATGGCGCCGGCTGTCTTAAAAGTATATTCATCGGAATAATAGACTTTCGAGCCTTCTCTGGAAAAGGCTCTTACGTAATAGGTGGTATTGGACAGCAGGGCAGTGGCTTCCAGCTCCAGGTTTCCGTTGTAATAATTGGCAACGGTATTGACTATTTTCGTACTGTTGCTGATGTTTACACCGGGACTGGTACGGTAGCAGAATCCTTTCTCGTCCGGTGTGATGCTGTCTAAGTAATAGACGGCAATTTCTGCATTCAGGGTAGCGGAAGTGGTGTAGATGGCTTTTGTTGCTTTGGGATTAATGACCAGCTTAGGAGGCGTAACAAATGTGATATTATCACCGTACACGGTTTCGCCGTTTGTGGTAATCACATAAGCCCGGACATAATAGCTGGTAGCGGTAGAAAATTTAAGGCTTCCGTATGATTCGGTAAGGGAATATTCGCCTGCCGCATCAGCAGATTCCGAAATATGGTCGCTGTTCAGGGCAGTAGGGTTGATATTGGTTCCCCAGCAGAATCCCCGGGTATAAATCCCTGAGCCTTTTGAAGCTACGTTTCCGTTGAATTTTACTTTGCCCTGGGTAAAGCCGGGCGCTGAGGTGATCACTTTCGGAGGCTGGGTGCCGGATCCCGGTGTGCTGTCGGTTCCGCTGTCGGAACCTCCGCATGACGAAAGAATGAAAAGGCACAGAAAGAGAAATACAATTTTTTTCATCACTGAATGGGTATAAGGTTATTATTTTTTAAATGCATCCGCAAATATAATAAAAAGGAGAGGCATGCCGGAATTTTTATTGCCGGCCTCTGGTCTAAATCATTTACAGTCATGTGATTTACTGGGTCAGTTGTCATTTTTTGTCTCTGCCTTTATATTTTTTGCTTTAAGATAAATGTCTCTCATGAAAAATTTTATACGCCTGCTTTTCGTTCAGCATATTAGAAAGGCTTACATCTGTATTCTTTATGAAAAATCGTCCTGTAACCGGTTCCGGCCGGCTTGCAGACTGCATTTCCTGCAATCCGTTCATTTATTTTGGTGAAAAAAATAATCTTCATTAAACACATCGGGAATTTTTGTGCTGCCAGCGGGATACATTGGTTTTAATATATTGGAAATTAAATAAAATATACCACATGAAACATTTTGTACGATAATTGCAGGAAGTATATGACCAACCATCAAAATTATTATGATATGAAAAATTTACTCGTGGCAGCAGCATTCATAGCCGGAGGATTCATCACGGTATCTGCACAGACAAAAACCACATCAGGGACAAGAGCCGGAATGAATACAAACACCGGAACGATGAAAACCAACACCAATACCGGAACCATAAACAGCAGTACCAATACTACACTGAACGGCAACGGGATGCTGAATACCGGAACCAACGGAACCAGCGGAACCCTGAATACCGGGACCACCGGAACATTAAACAGCAACGGAATGCTGAACAACGGAACTGCAGGAACAATGAATGCGAACAGTACGCTGAACAACGGGACTACAGGAGCAATGAACAGCAGCGGCACATCCGGTATAGGAACCTTACAGACGGGAGCTAACAGCACCGTAAATTACGGAACAACAGGCACGTTGAATACCAGCGGAACCATGAATACCGGAACACCCAGATAAGACGGATCTGAAAAAAGGTAAATAAAACAGTAAATACAAAACCCTGAATACGCTTCAGGGTTTTTTTGAGCCGGTCAATTGAATTTGACACAGAATCTCCGCAGATTATTATGCTTATGTAAATTTTCCTTTGCATATTTCGAATAGATGGTCTGCAAACCGTTGATTTAAAGGTTTTTTGCTGCATGCGGAAATTGAAGTGCTGCTCTGACGGCTAGCCAATACTGGCCTTATCATTAGTTTTCATGGGCCCTGCAAACTTTCACATCCGCAAGGCCGGGTTATTAGTTGGTCTTTATTATGCTTTCCTGAATTTCTTCTTTTTCTTCCACGGCGCATTCTTCTGTACGTCTCCGGCCATGATACATCCGTAGGGCATTACTTCGTCCAGGACTTCACATAATCCGTATTCTTCGATCTGTGCCCTTACATTCTTTGCGCTTTTATAGGCGGTCGGCAGTTCGGAGATATCGATTTCGTTTGTGAAGAAGCGGATATCCAGGCCTTTGGTTTCTTCGGTGAAGACTTCATCGATGGTTTTGTGGGCCAGTGACTTCTTATGCTGGGTACGGCTGAAGTTCCTTCCGGCTCCGTGCGGTGCAAAACCCAGGTTCCTTTCATTGGTGGTTCCTTTTACAATCAGCACCGGTTCGGCCATATTCAGCGGGATCAGTCGCGGTCCGGTGATATCCGGCAGGAATTTATCGTCCAGTGGCGTAGCTCCTTTGGCGTGGTAGAAGAGGTCTCCGTCTCTGAAGACGAAATTATGCTCGTTCCAGTACCTGTCCTGCTTTTCAACGGCCAGTTTATTCAGGACGGCATCGTGGATTGAGGTATGGTTCTCTTTGGTCCAGGCTCTGATCAGCTGCAGGGCTTCCCAGTAGGATTTCCCTTCTTCGGTATCATAGGGAATCCAGGCATTTTCCCGTAATGTTTCAGGGGAAATATCCATTCTGAAGCGGTTGGCCACCCTCATTCCTTTATCATATAATGCAGCGCCCGGCGCCCTGGATCCGTGGTGGGTTACCAGCATGGTGTTCCCGGTATTCCTGGATGTTCCCACGAAAAGGAAGTGGTTTCCGTCGCCCTGGGTCCCCATATGCGAACGGGCAATGCTGATCAGTTTTTCGTCATTCAGGAAATCGTTTTCCCGGAAGGCATCCATCAGTTCCTGCGACATCGGCATCTGCTCTCCTCTCGGCCTTCCTCCGTACCCGAAATGCGTTACCGAATGGGCGGCATCCAGTACTTCCTTAGGATCGGCTTTCCCGAAGTCCGTCAGCATCACCGAACAGCAGATATCCGCGCTGTGGAATCCCGGGTGGATGGCATTTTTCGCCACTACCACGCCGCCTACCGGGATATTTCCTGCAGGGCCTGTCGGGCAGGCATCCGGCATGATGGCCCCTTCGGTCAGGGTAGGGGTCTTCATCAGTACTTTCATGGTGTTGATTACCTTTTCCACATTATCGGCCTCGCTTTCGTGCTCTGCCCGGATGTTGATGATAAAATCTTTCGGTGATTCATGGAGCGGCATCAGTTCGGGCTGTCTGAACGGTTCCAGGTATGTTTTGATCTGGTTTTCGTCCAGTTTATTATCGTTGATGAATTCAATTGCTTCCTTAAACCATTTCGCAGGTCGGTATCCCATTTCGATGAGGTTGTTTCCGTTAAATTCCATAAGTTCTCTCATTTTGTTGATGCAAAGTAACGGTGCAGGTGTGCAATCTTTTTGCGCAGCTGAATATTTTTTGATTATTTTTGATGAAATTTTTAAAAATGATCCCTGAACAGCTCAAAAATACCCCTGAAACCATACAGTTCAATGAAGTGATTGCTTATATTGATACCCATTACGATTTTACACCGGCAAAATTCACCAACGGCGATGCAGTGAACGAAGAAAACCAGAACAACGGTTCCTGTAAAATTTTCAGCTTTGCCAGGCTGAATCAGCTGACGGAAGAGGAGACGTTAAGCCTTTTCGGAGACTTTTACAGGGAAGATGTCCTGAAAAATCCGGAAGGGACTGATCACCGGAACATCAGGAACTTCATGAAGACCGGATGGGACGGCATCTCATTTGAGAAGGAAGCCCTGCAGGAAAAATAATTGTTTTAATTTTAAAGCTGCCGGTATTTAAACTTCATATGTTTTCAAAACCTATGAAGTTTGCCAGACGGATTCCGCGTGAGGGATGTGCAGGGTGCGCTCGAAGGGCGCAGTGCCGTTTCCCTGAAACGGTACCGCAACGAAGTGGAGCCCGGAGCAGCCCGGCCTGAAAAGCGATGGCCCCGGCGGCTGCTGAGGGACACGCCCAAATAAAAAAAATAAATTATATAACCATGTCATCCAATAAACATGCCCTGATCCGGTACAAAACCCTGGACCGGTGCCTGAAAAACAAATACAGAAAGTATACCCTCGAAGATCTCATCGATGAGTGTTCCGAGGCCCTCTTCGAATTCGAAGGGAAAGAATCGTTCGTCAGCAGAAGGACCGTGCAGCTCGACCTGCAGAACATGCGCAGTGAAAAGTTCGGTTACGAAGCCCCGATTGAAGTCTACGAGAGGAAGTACTACCGTTACAGCGATCCCGATTACAGCATCCATAATATTTCCGTCAATGAAAGCGACCTGAAGGCCATGAACAATGCGGTGCAGATCCTGAAGCAGTTCAAGGACTTCTCGATGTTCCGGGACATGAACGGGG
>JAKOOI010000222.1 GCA_022701475.1 Weeksellaceae bacterium | reverse complement strand
CATCGGAAACATCATGCTGATCCTCTGTGTCCTGCATTACTTTAATATTTTCATACTCTATTTCTTAAGAAAAAATTTAACCTTAAAATAAACTATCATGACAGCAACCATCCTTACCACCGCAACGTACAATTTTTCAGCGTACATGATCTATTTACCGGTCGTTATTACACTAACGGTCTTTGTATCACAATTTCTTTTCAAAAACTCAAAGACTTTTATGATCGACATTTTCCATCAGAAAGAAGACATTGCGATGGCCACCAACTCCTTATTCAAGATCGGGTTTTACCTGCTGAATATCGGCTTTGCCCTCTGCATTATCGAATTTTATGAAATCACCACGGTGGAAAGCCTGGTGGTTGATATGAGCGAGAAAATCGGCAAGTTCTCCATCTATCTCGGCATCATGATGCTGCTCAACCTGCTTCTGTTCCTGAAAGGCCGCAAGCATGCGATGAATAAAGATAAAATGATAAAGAATGAAAACCCTGCGGTGTAAAGTCCGGATCAAGTACGCCCTGCAACAGGAAACAAATCCATCTTCGTAGATCAGCTAACTTTTAAAACCTGTAGCCATGAAAACTTTTTTAAAGACCGATTATTACTTGCAGCTTACAGTATTTCTTGCCTATATCCTGTTTGGAATCACCTACGGATTTTTTGAAGACAAGTTATTTACCGTATGGATTGCCTTTTATTTTGTCGTAGGAGGATTTCAACTGGTCAGTTACACCATCAGGATATTTATGGGCTTCCGGAATGATCTTTTTATCAAATTTTACGGCTTTATGATTGTACCGGTTTGGATCGTATTGGTTTTTGACCGATTGGACCTTACTATTGATATGCTCTCCTTTATCCCCGCCTATGGTCTGCTGACCAGTCCTTTTTTATCAGTTACTTATATATTATACTGCAGGGAGAAATTTAAATATAATCCGGTGCAGCTTTAAAAATTTCCAAACTTAAAATAGCATAGCATGAAAACGCTTTTAAAATATGATCTGAGAATCCAGCAGACCCTGATCCTGCTTTTTATTGCCTCAGTATTGACAGCACTTCTGCTGAAGCAGGAATATATGATGACCGTACTTATCATTGAATTTTTCCTGATCGCATTTTTTCAGTATGTTCTGAATACGGTAAAATTCTGTAATGTTCGTTATACAAAAACGGCATCAAGAAAAATTTACATTTTTACATCGACCTATATCGTCATCGGTTTTCTGATCTGGATATTGATGTGCATGGTATCGCTGCCTCCTTTAGATACCGGTGAGGCCATCCGGAGCATTTTTGAATATATGGTAATTTCCTGGACGATGCTTTCCCCGGTTCTCATACTGCAGTCGTTATCGATAAGCTTCTCCGATCATGAAGACACAAAAAATAGAATACTTAAGAAATGTCTGTAATCCATTTGGAAACGGTAATCCACGCCGACATCCGGAAAGTTTTCGACCTGGCCAGAGATATCGACCTGCATCAGAAATCAACTTTCAGAACAGGTGAAAAAGCGATTGCCGGAAGAACTTCGGGACTGATTGAACCAGGTGAAACCGTCACCTGGAAAGCCAAACACCTGGGCGTCATGCAGACCTTAACTACAAAAATCGTAGCCATGCAGAAACCTTATTATTTCACCGATGTCATGCTGAAAGGTGCATTCAGATCCATGAAACACCAGCATCTTTTCAGGCAGCAAGGCCGGTACACGATCATGACGGATATTTTTGAGTTTGAATCTCCGTTTGGGATCATTGGCGAAATTTTCAATGCCCTGTTCCTCAGGAATTATATGGAAAGATTCCTGTTTGAAAGAAACCGTTTGATCAAGAGGACCGCAGAATCAGAAGATTTAACTGATGGAAGATGAATTTGTATTAAATCTTAAATTATGAACTTTTTAAAAGCAGAATGGCGAAAGCTGGCCATCATCAATTACGAAATAAATCCTGCACTTCTCTTGCACTAAACTCCAAACATCAACTCTCCAACTCTCCAACTCTAACCCCTTAACCCATCTCCCCATGAAAATCATCATCGCTGCCGGAACCGGCTTTCTCGGAAAAAACCTCGAACAATACTTTATGGCCAAAGGCCATCAGGTCTATATCCTCACCCGTAACCCAAAACGCAGGAACGAATTTCACTGGGACGCCAGGACTTTGGGCGAATGGAAAAACCTGCTCGACAATGCCGATGTGCTGATCAATCTTGCCGGAAAATCCGTCGACTGCCGGTATACGCAAAAAAACAAAAAGGAAATCTACGACTCCAGGATAAGCAGTACAAAAGTTCTGCAACAGGCCGTTGATGAGTGCAGGTCTAAACCTAAAATATCGCTGAATGCCAGTTCGGCAACCATTTACATTCATTCCGAAACCCATCTGAATACCGAAGAAGACGGAATTATCGGCGACGACTTTTCCATGAACATCTGCAAAAGCTGGGAACAGGAATTTTTTAAAACAACCGCTGAAAAGGTCAGAAAAGTGGCTTTAAGAACCTCCATTGTTTTAGGAAACAACGGCGGAGCTTTCCCCAAACTGAAAATACTTACGAAATTCGGGCTGGGCGGAAAGCAGGGCCGGGGAAACCAGAACGTAAGCTGGATCCACATCGGA
>JAKOOI010000193.1 GCA_022701475.1 Weeksellaceae bacterium | reverse complement strand
GGTTGATTTCATCACCGCCCCTCGGGCCCATTTCGATATCCCAGAGCTGGCCTTTGTCATCCATTGCCAACCCTTGCGGATTCCTGATCCCGAAGGCGTAGATTTCCGGCTTATAACCGGTTTTGCCGATGAAAGGGTTTCCCGGGGCAGGCTTCCCGTCTCTGGTGATTTTTAAAATTTTCCCTAAATAATTATCCGTTTTCTGCGCATATACCCGGGTCACTTTATCGGACCTCTCCCCTGTGCTTACAAAAAGATTTCCGTCTTTGTCAAAAGCCAGCCTGCTTCCGTAATGCTTATCGCCATCATAAGAAGGCGTGGCACGGAAGATGACCTGCACCTCAGAAACCGACTTCATGTCGGGGGAAAGTTTTCCCTTACCTACCGAGGTCAGGTTTCCGTCGCCAAAAGGTTCAGAAAAAGTAAAATAGATCATGCTGTTGGCCTTAAAATCCGGGTCCAGGGCTACATCCAGCATTCCTCCCTGCCCTTTATCGTCCACTTTCGGAAAGCCTTCAATTCCGGAAACATTTTTTCCGTCTGCCGATACCAGATTGATAAAACCGGATTTTTCGGTAATCAGGAATCTACCGTCCGGCAGGTTGATTATACCCCAGGGCTTCCCGAGGTTTTTGTTGATTATTTCTACACGGTAAGCGGTAGCCGTCTTTACAGGAGCAATTCTTGTCTGGCCCTGGAAAGCCGGCTTATAATCGGTATTAGGCTTCTCTTCCTGCGCGGAAGGTTCACTGGGTCTTCCTTTTCCCTGGCACGAAACCATGATGGCTGCCGAGGAAAGCAAAGCAGATAAAAAAATCTTTTTCATATATAATAATTTGGTTTACAATAAAGAGGAAAAATAATGCCATAAAAATTTGCAGGTACAGATTTTTATTCTACATTTGTAGAAACAAATACATAATTGTAGAGAATGAAAGAAATGAAACTTACCGATTCGGAAAAGGACCTCATGGAAATTATCTGGGCACAAGGAAAAGTGTTTATGAAAGATATCCTTGAAGCCTATCCGGATCCGAAGCCTGCCACCACTACTATTGCTACACTTCTTAAAAGAATGCAGAACAAGGACCTGGTGGGCTACACCCTGTATGGAAATTCGCGCGAATACTATCCCAAGGTAGCAAAAGGTGAATATTTCAAGGAAGAGATGTCTTCCATGATTGACCGTTTTTTCAACAGTTCCGTTACCCAGTTTGCTTCCTTTTTCACTTCCAATGCTAAACTGTCCCAGAAACAGCTGAAAGAACTCCGTGAAATTATCGACCGGCAAATTGATGAAAAATGATCACCGTTCTTAATATCATATTGTGTTCCTCCTTGCTGATTGCATTTTATCATCTGCTTCTGGAAAAGGAGAAAATGTACCGGTTCAACAGGTTTTACCTGCTGCTATCGATCCTTCTTTCGTATACGGTGCCCTTTATTTCAGTTACGGCAAAGGCTCCGGAGCAGATAAAACGCATTAAAACAGCTGCTGAGACTACGCTGAAACCCTTGTATCTCAGCCCGGGCTATGAACGTTTTAGCTGGGTTGATTTTATCTGGATTATTTATGGAACGGTGACGCTGGTCATTTTTACAAAAGCCGTTATATCCTTTTTTAAAATCATAAAGCTGGAAGGAAGCAAGATCATTTATCAGGGACGGAATATCCTGCTTACAGAGCAGTCCCTTTCACCCTTTAGCTTCTTAAGTACGCTTTATGTAGGGAAAAATTACTTTGCAGACGGAATGCTTGATCCCAGGATCTTTCTGCATGAGGAATGCCACCTGAAACAGCGGCACAGCCTGGACCTGTTGCTGGCGGAACTCTTCAGGATCTTTACCTGGTTCAATCCTGCCGTCTACCTTTACAAAAGGGCTATTATAACCAACCATGAATTTCTGGCTGATGAAGCGGTGCTGGAACATGATTTTCATCCGAAAGATTACCAGAACCTTATTTTACAGGAAATTATTTCCACTCAAAACTATAACCTTACGCATACATTTCATTTTAAAAACACTAAAAAGCGGTTTCTTATGATGAACCGTAAGAAATCGCGTTTTATGGTCATCAAAAGGGCTGTAACCCTTATCCTGCTCCTTCTGATGTCCGGTATTTTTGTTCAGAAAACATATGCCCGCCCGGTTGAAAGGATGATCAGAGAAACACAGAAGAACATCCCGGGCATCCTTCAGCACCCGGTAACCGTTATGGCGGCACAGAAGGTTTCAGAACCTGCAGCGTCCTTTATTACAGATGGGGAAGAACCTGAAAAAGAAAAAGCTGCAATACAGCTGGGTGAAGAAAAGATTTCAGATACCATCCGCCCCCGCGAAGGTAAAAACACAGGTGCAGATTTCTTTTCTGAACCGATGAAACCCGGTACCGAAACGACAACTGAATTTCCGGGCGGATATGATCTTCTGACAAAAGAAATTTCACTGGCCTTTAATGCCAGGAATGTGAAGGGTGTGAAGGGACTGATCAGATCCTCAGCCTCCATCACGATAGACGAGAAAGGCAACCTAAAGCTGCTCAGCGTCAGCGGTGACAACGAAACCATCAGCAATGAAATCGCACGGGCCGCTTTTGCTGTCCTTCAGAACAAAAAATGGACACCCGGCACAAAAGACGGAATTCCGGTAGAAAGCAGGTATAACCTTCCGTTGTTCATGCATATCGAGTAAATAAATAAAATAACCTAATCAATTGATAAATGATAACCGTTCTTAACATCATATTATGCTCTTCCCTGCTGATCGCATTGTATCATCTGGTTCTGGCAAAGGAGAAAATGTACCGGTTCAACAGGTTTTACCTGCTGCTGTCGCTTGTCTTTTCATACACCGTTCCTTTTATTTCAGTCACAATAAAAGCTCCGGAGCAGATCAGCCGCGTGAAAACAACCGCTGAAACCACCCTGAAGGCAATAGACCTCAGCCCGGTGCAGGAAAGTTTTGACCGGGCTGACCTTATCCGGATGATTTACGGAACGGTGACCCTGATCCTTTTCGCAAAAGCTGCTGTATCTTTCATAAAGATCCGGAGGCTGAAGGGTCAGGAAATCACATATCAGGGCCGGCGTATGGTTCTTACAGAGAAGCCCCTTTCGCCGTTCAGTTTCTGGGATACGGTGTATCTGGGAAAAAATTATTTTACCAAAGGGATTCTTGATCAGAGGATATTCCTGCATGAAGAATGCCATCTGGAACAGAGACACAGCCTGGACCTGCTGCTGGCAGAGCTCTTCAGCATTTTTACCTGGTTCAACCCCGCTGTCTATCTTTATAAAAAAGCTATAATCACCAATCATGAATTCCTTGCCGATGAAGCCGTACTGAAACACGAATTTAACAGAAAAGATTACCAAAACCTCATTGTACAGGAAATTATTTCTGCTCAAAACTATAACCTTACACATACATTCACTTTTACTAACACCAAAAAACGATTTATTATGATGAACACCAGAAAATCCGGACTGGCTGACGTTAAAAAACTGATCAGCTTCCCGGTCCTTCTTATAGCCTTCGGCCTGTTTGTGCAGAAAACCTATGCCTATCCGGTTGAAAAAATAAGTAAGGAAACGCAGGAGAGACTTTCAGGACCCGTGAAAAATCCGGTTCCTGAAAATACCGGAGAGACATCCGGTACTGATGAAAGCAAATCTTCGGATCAACTTATTGAAGCCCCGGAAGGTATTGATATTGACGAAGAAAGACCGGTTCAGGATACCATCCGTCCGAAAGAGGGCAGAAATACAGAATCACCCGGGAACACGGCACAGAATACGAGTTCTGTTATACAGGATGAAAGCATGGTGCTCCCGCAGTTTCCGGGCGGTATGAATGAATTGAGGACACGGATCTCAAATTCATTTGACAGTTCAAAAATGAGATCTGAAAAAGCAAAGGAAATGGTCAGGGCAGATATTTCCTATACCGTTAATGAAGAGGGGAATGTGGAAAATCTTAAAGTTTCAGGGACCGATGAACTTTTTAATACTGAAGTGTTAGCCTCTTTTAAAAGAGCCAATGAAAATACGGTCTGGAAACCCGCGGAGAAGGACGGGAAACCGGTAGATTATACCATGAGAATACCATTAACCATGTCATTTCAGTAAATGTTGTCAGCACCCTTCCCGGTGCTGATTTTTATAGGTACGTGGTTCAATTCAGGCAGGATACGCTTCCTAATCAGGAATTTCTTTCGTATTTTTGTTAGATAAGACAAGATCACAATTTTCTATGCAGTTTAAAATCCAATCAGAATATAAACCCACCGGCGACCAGCCGCAAGCCATCGAAAAGCTTACCGAAGGCGTTAAGATCGGCGAAAAATACCAGACCCTTCTCGGGGTCACCGGTTCGGGAAAGACCTTTACCGTAGCCAATGTTGTCAATAACGTCCAGAAACCGACCCTGGTGCTGGCCCACAATAAGACCCTTGCTGCGCAGCTCTTTATGGAGTTCAAAGAATTTTTTCCGGAAAACGCCGTGGAATACTTTGTAAGTTATTATGACTATTACCAGCCGGAAGCCTACATTGCGACCAGCGGCACGTATATCGAAAAGGATCTCAGCATCAATGAGGAGGTGGAAAAGCTCAGGCTTTCGGCAACGGCAAGCCTTCTGTCCGGAAGAAGGGATGTCCTTATTGTTGCATCGGTTTCCTGTATTTACGGTATCGGGAACCCTACGGAATTCCATAAATCTTTAATTTCCATAGCCATTGGCGAAAAAGTAACGCGTACCGCGCTTTTGCATGCTTTGGTTAATGCCTTGTACTCCAGAACCCTGAATGAATTCCAGAGAGGGACATTCCGGGTAAAAGGCGATGTTATCGACGTGTTTCCCGCCTATGCCGATACTGCTGTCAGGATCCAGTTCTTCGGTGACGAGATTGAAAAAATCCAGAGCTTTGACCCGGTTTCAGGAAATGTAACAGCCAACTTTGAGCAGATCCAGATTTATCCGGCCAACCTTTTTGTTACTTCGAAAGATACCCTGAACGGGGCGATCCGGAATATTCAGGACGACCTGGTAAAACAGGTGGACTTTTTTAATGAAGTCGAAAAACCGCTGGAAGCCAAAAGGCTTCAGGAAAGGACCGAACTGGACCTTGAAATGATCAAGGAACTGGGCTACTGCTCCGGAATCGAAAACTACTCGCGGTATCTGGACGGAAGGATTCCGGGAAGCCGGCCGTTCTGCCTGCTGGATTATTTCCCTAAAGATTACCTGATGGTGATCGATGAGAGCCACGTTACCGTTCCTCAGGTCCACGCCATGTACGGAGGCGACCGGAGCCGGAAGGAGGCTTTGGTAGAATACGGATTCAGGCTGCCGGCCGCCATGGATAACCGCCCGCTGAAATTCGAGGAATTTGAAGCCATCCAGAACCAGGTGATTTATGTTTCGGCGACTCCGGCAGATTATGAACTGGAAAAAACAGGAGGTGCCTATATCGAGCAGATCATCCGGCCTACAGGCCTGCTGGATCCGGTGATCGAGATCCGTCCTACCATCAACCAGATCGATGACCTGATGGAGGAAATCCAGAAAAGGGCGGACCTGGATGAAAGGGTACTGGTAACAACGCTAACTAAAAAGATGGCTGAGGAACTGACAAAATATTTTACAAAATTTGGAATCCGGACCCGGTATATCCATTCGGATGTGGAAACCTTAGAGCGGATCCAGATCATGCAGGACCTCCGGGTCGGGCTTTTTGATGTACTGATCGGGGTGAACCTATTAAGAGAGGGGCTTGACTTACCGGAAGTTTCACTGGTAGCCATCCTGGATGCCGATAAGGAGGGAATGCTGAGAAGCAGGAGATCCATGATCCAGACGGTTGGCCGGGCTGCCCGTAACCTCAACGGAAGAGCCATTATGTATGCCGACAAAATTACAAAATCCATGCAGGCTACCCTTGATGAAACCGAGTACCGGCGGGCCAAGCAGATGGAATACAATGAAAAACACGGCAAGGTACCGGTAGCATTGAATAAAAAGATTTCCGAAGCCCTGGTAGGAAGAAGCAAGGACTTCCCGGATGAAAAATATACCCAGAAGGAAATCCTTCAGAAAGTAGCGGAAGCCAAAGCCAGCTATACGTCTGAAGATATGGAAAAGGCGATTGCCCAAAAGCAGAAAGAGATGGAGATGGCTGCCAAAAACCTGGATTTTATCAAAGCTGCCAAGCTGAGAGATGAAATTGCAGCACTGAAAGGATAAATCAAAAGAGACTGTTTGTAGACAGTCTCTTTTTCGTTATGTAATTAAGAATTCCGGTAAGGTTTTACTAAAGAACCTCCGGTTCATCCGTTTCTGACGGATATGCGGATAGGAATCAGCAAATCCGTCAGGCCATTGAGTTTTATTTCATATACCGTGGCCAGCTGCATTCCCAGTTTTCCTTTCGGCATTCCCTGCCGTTGGAACCATTCCAGATAACTTACCGGAAGGTCAGCCAGCACCGTTCCCTGAT
>JAKOOI010000188.1 GCA_022701475.1 Weeksellaceae bacterium | reverse complement strand
CTGCTTCGCAAAGAAGATTCATCTTCCTTTGTACACAATCATTCTACTGTTGCATTTACATCCTTTATAGTAATGATGCTGATTACCAACTGAAAATCGGGAAACTTATGCAGCACGGAAGTAAAACCAGCTAACTTTTCCTAACGCTATACCTTGTAAGATAAATATAATGAAATATACAGAATGCCGCAATGGCCAATAAACAATGCCGGATTTCTGCCGGATTCCAAATGCATTTTCTTAAAAATCAAAAGACAGGCAAAGCAGGCAGAAGATCATCCCTGCCCGCTCTGACTGTCTTTACCATCCGTTCCATCCGGCTGAAAATATCATCCGTCCAAGACAGTGCTATGACCTGCAGTACTTCAGTTGTGAAAATATAGAATCCCATCCGGGCTGCCAGGATCAGCGTTGCACTTCAAATGATTCATTTAAAAAAGCCTCGGAAGGTAAACCTGTTTTTCATTAACATCCATGCAGGGGTACCTGCCTGCTTTCCATATTTTACATCCGAGGAATAGCTTATACAACCCTGAAAGGGCAGTCCTGTTTCAGCCGCCGGCCGGTTTTACGGTTTCAGATCTGCAAACTTTGCGTCCGCAGGCAGAATGGGCTTTACTTTCTCCACCACCAGTTCTTTCGGGACGGAAAATTCCGTGGTCTGCCTGATGTCTGAAGAAGAGGCGCCTACGGAAACCCTGTACGTTCCGGCTTCAGCAATCCACGCGGATTTTGCCGGTTCAAATGAGGCGAGATCTTTAGGATGAAGCGTCAACGTCACCGTCTGGGATTCTCCCGGTTTCAGGTCCCTTGTTTTGGTGTAGGCTTTCAGTTCGGACTGCGGTTTGTCGATGGTTTTGCCCGGAGCCGATACATACAGCTGCACCACTTCTTTACCGGCTGTCTTCCCGGTGTTTTTTATCTCAAGCGAGACTTCCAGATCGTTACTGAACGTCTTTGCGCCGGTTTTGATATTCGAATAGGTAAAATCCGTATATGATTTCCCGTACCCGAACTCATAGGAAGGCTTCACACGGAAGGTATTGAAATACCGGTATCCGACATACACCCCTTCCTGGTAGGTTACTTCCTTCGGATTGTCCGCAGGAATACCCGGGAAATTTTTTGCTGAGGCATGGTCTGCGTAATGTATGGGGAACGTCATCGTCAGTTTTCCGGAAGGGTTCACCTTCCCTGAAACCACATCCGCCACGGAATGCCCGCCTTCCTGTCCCGGCTGCCAGGCCAGCAGGATGGCATCGGCTTTATCTTTCCACGAAGCGGTTTCGATTACCCCGCCGATATTCAGAATCACCACCACTTTTTTGCCTCTGGCATGGAAGGCTCTGGATATTTTATCCAGCATTGCGGTTTCTTCTGCCGCGAGATTGAAGTCGTTGTCCACTACCCTGTCGCCGCCTTCCCCGGAATTCCTTCCCAGGGTTACGAATGCGATTTCCGAGGTCTCCGCTTTCTTCGCAATGAAGGCATCCTCCATTTTCATTTCAGGAAGCCTTTCCGGCAATGCCAGGATCCCCCGTTTCTTCCTGTTCTCTTTCTCGGCCGCCTGCTCTTTTTCGGCATACGGCCTGTAGAGGTCAGCCAATTCCCGGTCCAGCTTATAGCCGGCTGCGTTAAGGCCCTCCAGTAAAGAAACGGTATGCCTGTTATTGACGCTTCCGCTCCCGGTTCCGCCTGTAATCCAGGCATAGGAAGTGACCCCGAACAACGAAACTTCTTTCTGCCTGTTGCTGAAAGGCAAAGCATTCCGTTCATTTTTAAGCAGGACCATACCTTCGGCCGCCGCATTTCTGGTGACCGCTGCATGGGCTGTAAGATCAGGCCGGTCGCTGTACTTATAATGCGCGAAAGTGGGTGTTCTGAAAATATATTCCAGGATCCTTTTTACGTTAAGGTCGGCCACCTCTTTGGAGACTTTCCCTGAATTCAAAGCTTCCAGCAGGACTTTTTTCTGTGCCGGGATCCCGGGCATCAGCAGGTCGTTCCCGGCATTCATCTGTTTCACGACATCGGAAATCCCGCCGTTCCGGATGGATTCGAAGCCGGGGAAGCCGCCGAACCAGTCGGTCATGACAATTCCTTTGAAACCCCATTCTTTTCTCAGCACTTGGGTTAGCAGGTCTTTTGAATCGGAGGTATACACGCCGTTCACCTTGTTGTAGGAAGACATTACCGTCCAGGGCTGTGATTCCTTAACGGTGATTTCAAAATTCCTGAGGTAGAGTTCCCGCATTGCTCTTTCGGAAACATGCGCATTGATGGTGAGGCGGTTTGTTTCTTCATTATTGGCCGCGAAATGTTTGATGGAAGTACCAACACCCTGCGACTGGATCCCGTTCACAATGGCAGCGGCCGTTTTCCCTGAAACCAGCGGGTCTTCGGAATAATATTCGAAGTTCCTTCCGTTCAGCGGATTCCGCTGGATGTTCAGCGCCGGTGCCAGCAGGACGTCCACTCCGTATTCTTTCACTTCATTTCCCATGGCTCTTCCTACCTGCTCCAGGAGGGTTTTATTCCAGGTGGAAGCCAGGGCGGTCCCTACCGGAAAGGCCGTTGCATAATAGGTTTTCGGATCTTTGTCTCTTGTCGGGGCAATCCTTAAGCCGGCAGGTCCATCGGCCACCACCGTGGCAGGGATCCCGAACCGGTCGAGACCGGCTGTTCCGCCCGCTGCTCCGGGAACCAGCCCCTGTTTTGAATCGCCGACAGGCCCTGTCAGCACTTCGATGCCGGGCATTCCGGTGCCGATGAGGAGGTCGGCTTTTTCTTCGTTGGTCATTTCCCTGATGATGGCCGCTATCCTCTGATCCGCCGGAAGCCCGGTATCTTCCCAGGCATCCAGATTTCCGTTTTTGTTGAGGTCTTTGAATATCTTTCCGCCAACGGCTATGGTTGAATTATTTTGAGCTTTTGCAAAAGTGGTTGTCACTATTAAAGCTACAAACATTCCTGCATATTTTGCTTTCTGAGACAGTTTGAGTATTGTTGATATATTCTTCTTCATAATTATTTATTTGTTTGATCTTTTTAATTTTTTTACTTCAAATCGAAGATGACCTCTTTTTACATAAGAGACATTTTTTAACCCTATTAATGTTGAGAATTGTTGTCCGATAAATTTAAAATGTAGGCAACAGGTCGCTCCTACGGAGCTTTTATCACAAAATACAAGGGCTTTCTGCTATCCGTTAGCTCCTGATGGAACTACATGAGTCCCATCGGGACTTACTGTTCATAGAAAAAATGAATTACCAAAACAGAGCTGCGTAGGAGCGACCTGATGATTTAGCCTGAAAGTGAATTTGTTATATTTCCGGAATTCTTATCGCACTGAAATAATATTAATCTTTGATCTGCATTTTTGTGAACTTTTTAAAAGCATTATTTAAAACTTTAAGCTTTTATGGTTTAATTTTATAAAAACTTGTGGAATTTCAGCCAATCCAGATAAACCTCAGACCACTGGTCCACCGGGATTTCCTGTTTTCCCATCCCGAAGCCGTGGCCGCCTTTTTCATAGATGTGGAGTTCCACCGGCTGCTGTGCGTCGTGCCATTTGGTATACAGCAGGACCGATTTCGGGGCGAGCTTCAGCGGGTCGTCATCCGCCGCACAGATGAACAGCGGCAGCTTCTGTCCAGGAACCGGATAGCCCAAAACGGCATCACTGGGACCACCGTAAATAGAGGCGGCAAAATCCGGGATGGTGGAAGCCTCCTCACTGTGGAGCACGCTTTCCAGGATCACACTGGCACCGGCAGAAAATCCGATTACGCCTAATTTCGCCGGATTGATGTTCAGTTTCCCAGCATTTTTCCTTAGGTAAGCGATAGCCGTTTTGATATCATTGCCCGCCATCACCTTTATCGGTGCCGTTTTCGCATCGAAGGCAGGCCGGTCTTTGATGTTTTCCATCATTTCGCGGGCCGGGTCACCGGTTCTGGTTTCCAGCAGGCGGTATTTTAAAACCACGGCCGTGATCCCTTTTTCCTGCAGGACTTTTGCCAGGTCCCTTCCTTCTTTATTGATGGAAAGGCTCTGGAAACCGCCGCCGGGAGCTATGATGATCACGGTTCCGTTGGCTTTTGCCTTCGGTGCGGCATAGATTTCGATGGCAGGAGCCGCCACATTGTAGACCAGATGGGTTTTGAACAGATCGGAGTCCGTTTCTTTTTCGGAGTACGTCCAGTTTTCCGAACCCGGCGCCTTGCCCTGATACAGCGGGATGGATTGCTGGGCGTTTACGTTGTTTAAACCGGAAAGGAATAATCCTGTTATGATTGCTTTTTTCATTGTAGGTTGTTTTGAATGTAAAAATTGAACGCGAAGAACACAAAGTTTTTATGGTGCAATCCGCTGTTTTTAAGTTCACTAAGGCATTAACACTCAGCAGAGCATGCTAAGAGTCATTGATGATTGGCCTGACTGCATGATTCTATCGTAAAATCGAAAGCAGAGAGCACAAAGGTTTTATGATGCGATCCGCTGTTTTTCAGTTCGCAAAGGCATTAACACTCAATAAAGCGCGCTAAGTCATTAATAATAGGCCTGACTGCATGATTCCATCATAAAATTGAACGCGAAGAACACAATGGCTTTATGGTGCAATCCGCTGTTTTTAAGTTTGCAAAGGCGTTAATGCCTGCAAAAATATCAGTATATGCCTGAATAACAGAATACTGTTGATATAACGGCTTTCACGCAGCCCGACTTGAGCGGAAATCCTTTTTTGCATGATCTTCAGGGCCTGCTGAAACCGGAATCCCCTGCAAAAAAGATTGGGAGCGGAAGGCGGATCCAGCTGCCCGAATCCCTTTCTACCGGAATAACTGCGGAACAAATTCGTTCAGGTAGGTTCTCCAGTTGCTCCACGTATGGCCGCCTCCGGATTCCACATACTGATACCTGAAGTTCATCCTGTCCAGTTTCTCCCGGTATTCTTTCACGTTTTTATACAGAAAGTCGGTCTTCCCGATACCGATCCAGTACAGTTTGTATGCATTGCTTTGCTGGGTTGTAAGTTTCTGGTCCAGGTTCTGGTACACCGGGCTTTTCTTTTCATCCGGCGGAAGAATGGCCGGGGAAAAAAGGCCGACATACCCAAACGTTTTCGGCTGATTGGCAGAAATATACAGTGAATGGAACCCGCCCATGGAGAGTCCGGCAACGGCACGGTTCGCAGCACCGGCTTTTACGCGGTAACCGGATTCCGTGAAATCCATTATCTCTTTGAAGTAGGTTTCCATATCGCCGCTGAAGATATCCGGCGTCCTCATATCGATGGGATAGAAACCTTTTGAGGATTCACCGGGTGCGGCGGCGTTGCTGGTGTGGCCGTTCGGCATTACGACAATCATCGGTCTGGCCTTTCCCTGAGCAATCAGGTTGTCCAGAATCTGCGATGCCCGTCCCAGGGTCACCCATGCCTCTTCGTCACCGCCCATTCCGTGCAGCAGGTACAGGACCGGATATTTTTCCCTTGAATTCTCATAGCCCGGCGGCGTGTATACCGTCAGTCTCCGGTCTTCTTTCATGCCGTCCGAATGATACCAGCGCCTGGCAACGGTTCCGTGCGGAACGTTCCGGACTTTGTAGTTTTCAGATTCTTTCCCGTCAATCAGCAGCATGCCCATCACCGATGAGACATCGCGGACCTGGTAAGGGTTGTTCGGGTCATTGGCCTTTTCGCCGTCAACCACGAAAGAATAGGTGTAGATATCAGGCGTAAAATCACTTTTCGTAAACGACCATACGCCGTCTTTATCTTTCTGCAGATCGACGGAGCCCGGCTCCATTCCCTTTGACGGGAGCCAGTTTCCCTGCAGCTGTACCTTGTTCGCATCAGGGGCAAGCAGGCGGAACGTTGCATTCCTGCCGCTGACTTCCGGGGAAATCAGCTTTTTCTTCCCGCTGAAATCGAGGTTTTCCTGGGCAGACAATAAGGAGCCCAACAATAATGTATAGAAGGTGTATCTGATTTTCATATGATATTCCATTGTATTTTGACCATCAACCGGAGGCTCGACGAAGTTAAAAGCTCTGTCAGCCCATTTCTTCTTTGCCGGCCTGTTTTTTACCGGCCTCTCCGATCTGTGGCCTGATTGATTTGATTAGTTTGATTTGATTTGATTAACTTAACTTACCTAAAGGTAAGAAAAACCGGGCCGTAAATGCCCGGTTTCAGGCATCAGTTATAATCAACGGATCGTAACTTATTTTTTGTATTGCTCCGTCCTTGTATCTTTAATGACACCGGACCAGTTCATTCCGTATCCGAAATCATAATGGTGACCTTCTGAATCCAGGTGGGCCTCCATATCGTAAGGAACATCTTCCTTCTGCTTTTCCACCGTTGCCATGTCCGCCGGCATCTGGAGCGGCAGCAGGCCTGACGGCTCATATTTTCCGGTGATGATGTCTACAACAGCCTGGTTGGATACATTGAAGTTGATCAGAATCGCATCGGCATGCTTTTCAAACTCATTGAAGACCATCGGCTTGGAAGCCGTTACGGAAACAATTACAGGTTTCCCGTTCATGACTTTGTATGTATTCACAATGGTCAGCAGATCCGTGAAATTGGCAGCCGTTGATGTTTTGTTTTTATAGGTTCTGTCGTGCACGTTGGGTGCCACCACGGGATCTCCTGCCGCGA
>JAKOOI010000184.1 GCA_022701475.1 Weeksellaceae bacterium | reverse complement strand
TCCGATTGAATGAATACTTCCTGAGAATATCATAATCCGTCCCGGAATTGCAGGTGTAATGCCCTATATCCTTTTTAAAATATCTGTCATAATAGTACAGCATTAATTCCTTTCCCGTATGATCCAGTGCCGCACTGTTGATGCACACAAATAGGGTAAAAAACCAACGGTCCCTTGCCTGCTTTTCTATCTCTTTAAAATAGATGTTGTTTCTTCCCTCAGAAGAATGATTCAGGTGTTCCACCCTGTTCAAAACCTCTTCCAGAGCAGCTTCAGAGGTGCGTATGAATCCTGCCGGATCGTTTCTTCCGTAATACTTTTGATAATCAAATATTTTCATGCTGAGATCCGTCATCAGATGACGGAAAACATAGTTGTGAAGGGCCTCCCGGTCTCCTTTGAAGACAATACTGTCTTTTTTAAGGATGACACTCAGCATTTCTCCGGGATACAGAAATAAGGAGACGGAGGTATTTTTTTTATCGTTGATTGCTGAAGATACCGATAGCATTTTTACTCTTGTCTTTTCATCGATTATTTTCTTTTGCCGGACTCCAAGTTCAAAATTTTTATGTAAATACTGTACCTGTACAGGAACTGTATTTTTATTTTCTATAATAATCTTCTGTGCCTTAGACAGAAAGGAGAACAGCAATATAATCAGTACCTTTCCGTATGAACTGAAGTATTTCATTGTTATTTTTATTTCTTAATATACCGAAATTCCCAATACGGATATCGCTTCTGAGATACTTTCTATGATTGGCCGGCCTTTTAAATAATCTGTATATTACATTTTATCTTGCTTACTTTCAAATTTTTAGCATCTCTCACTAATATGAGAAAAAAAATTCCAAAATAAATATACCACACTCTATTGACTTATTTGTTTTTTGATTATCTTTACCATACTATCAAATTTTTAATTAAAACAATATGAAAAACTTAAAAAAACTGGACAAAAGCCAATTAAAGAACATTAAAGGAGCAGGGGGAATCAAAGTAGTTCCGGAGCCGGAATTCTGTGTGTATGCCTGCGGCAATACCGTTATCTGTACCACATGCAGCGATGATTTCAAATGTCCGGATGATTCCATCTAGGATGATGCCGAAAAAATATGAAACCGTTCCTGAAGGAGCGGTTTTTCTTTTGCAGCAGACGGTTCAGAATACCGTCGTTTTATCTGCTTACAGGTGATCCAGGAGATCAATTTCCAGGAGATTATTATCTTTTTTTATCCTTTCTTTAAAGCGTTTTTCCTCATCCCTGAAAACCTGTTCCCCGGTTCTGAAATTGCCTTCACTGTCTGTCTGGTCCGGATATCTTCCCCTGAGGTTCTTTAACGGATCTTTCCGGTATTCCGCTATTACTTTTTTGAGATCAGCAACGGAAATCTTTTTCATGGGCTTTGAATTCTCCGTTAACGGGTACGGCTGTTGCTGTTTCAGTTTTATAATCTGTGTAGCGGTAAACACATGGTTCTTCCGGTCGTCCTCCAGTTTCAGGATCAATCCGGGCAGCCCCCTGAATTTGTAGGGTCCTTCCTGTATAGGAAGATCCGGAGCGAACCAGGCAATCCAGTTTCTTCCGCCGAAATTTACCTCTGCACTCGTCACGGTATGATCAAGAATTTTTGATTTCCTGTTTGTAATTTTCCACTCCGGCATACGGGCATCTTCCACATCATATACAGCAGAGCCTACTTTGGTAACCATATGAACTTTATCTGTGGTCCGGTTCTTTATGACCCTGAAGTCGATGTACTCCCGGTTCGGCGGCATATAAGCCAGTCCCTTTTTGATATAGGCCAAGGCTGTGGAATCCACAACATAATTCCGGTAGCTGTAAAAATCGGAGCCGTCTTTTTGTATGTCAAGCAGCATATATTCATTACGTACGGTTTTCGTGTCATTACTATCAGGAACAAAGGAGTATTGATAAACAATCCGGGTAGCCTGTCCGGATGATAAGCTGAAAATAAAAAGAAAAACAATAAATAGTCTCATACGTAAATGTACACTTTTTAGAAAAAAGGCTGTCAAAACTGACAGCCTTAGATTGATACTAAGCAGGAGTTAAAACGGCTCCTTTAACACATGTCAGATCACCGCCTGTGCCATGATCATGATGTACAGAAGTACTGCAGTTAGTCGTTCCTTCCCAACAGCATTTGTAATCTCCTGATGGTTGTTCAAATCCGCCGGTTACATTTTTCAATTCGTTTCTCTGAAGTTTTTTGAAATTTTTCATAGATAAAATGGTATTTGATTTGCGTCATTATTGACAATCAAATGTATGAAACAATTTGATTTATAAACAGTTGAAATTACAGCTTTTTACAGCCTATATTTCCACACGGAAAGAATTATTATCATTCGGTTTTCTGGTGAAACGTAATTTCAGCTTGAATTTTACCATTCGCCATTATTGACATTACGGAGAGCTCCTGGTCTTATCCTGTTGTACACGGAGTATAAGAGATTATGTTTAGAAATCTGTACTAAGGAAAGCTATTTCTGCTTATAATGATTTGAATTGAATATAAAGCAGATTATTTAAAGTCCGGCCTATAATCGATTTCCGGTGGATTATTATGTTCCTTCAGCGTTTTCTGCATTTTCTGTGACATCTCGCGGGAATCCCATGACATTTTATTATTATTTTCATCTGTAACCATAAGTTTTAAGCCGCTTCTTTCAAGTTCAGCAAATGGCTGACGGTAAAAATTTTCCTCCAAAGTTTTGAAAACAGGAAAAGTAAGCACTTTACCTTTTTTAGGCGGAAAAAATACAGAACCCTTCTTTTCCGTGTAGCTGATAAGGCTGAAGATGAAATTGCTGTCCGTATCAGCAATTCTTATAATGAGTCCAGGCAACCCATGAAATATATAAGGTCCTTCCTGTAGAGCAATGCTTTTCCCAAACCATGCTTCCCAGATCCTTCCACCATACACTACGGTTGCTTTCTGACACTTTACCCCTGCAACGGTAGCCGTATCATTCAGCAATTTCCAGTTTAATTTTTCTTCAATGGAAATATCATAGGTATCCATAACTAGAGGGACCGTGACCGTCTTATAGATTTTACTTTTACTTTTATCCTTACGGCTGTATAACTGATCAAAATTCAAAGGTGTACCCAATCCCTTTCCTGTTTTTTCCCGTACCGAATCATAATAGCGGTCATGCTCAGATCTGAAAACGGATTCCGGACCTGAAATATCAAGGAAATAATTTTCAGTTTTGGAAGATTTCTGCTGATCACCGGCAAGGCTGGTCACCTTATATATAAATGAAAGATTTTGCGAAAACAAAAGATTTGTTTTCGCAAAAAATAATACCATTAAAAAAACCAGTTTCTTCAATAGTAGAATTGCTTATATTTAGAGACATTACTGCAATAGCTCATTATTTATCCGTCATGATTATTTGAAATAATCTCGAATCCTGCACAATAAGCAAAACCATTCGCAAAAGCCAACTTACTCTCGACAGGCATTCCTACAATGTCCAATCCTTCAGAAAGTTGATTGTCATCAATTTTCCTAAAGTTAATCTTAAAGTTTCTTACTGTACTCCATTCCAAAAATTCCCAATCAAAACTAAAGAAAAATTTCTATTTGACTCACCGATACATTAAATTTTCAACAGATCGTAAATAAATTTATAATATCATGCAAATTCCTTTAAATATTTCAATATATGAAGAATTATTCATACTTTTAAAAATAATTAATGACCCATGAAAAAAGAAAGGCTAATTGCTTTGCGCAAATCGAAGAAAATATCTCAGGCGGATATTGCAACCTATTTGAAAATAAGCCAGACGCAATATCAGAAAAGGGAAATTGGAAAAATTAAAATATCAGATTCCGAGTGGAAAAGAATTGCTGAACTTCTCGGCGCAACAGTTGAAGATATTTATGAAGACACTCCCGGTTTTGACGACAAGAAAGTCATGGAAGAGATTGTATGGCTTAAAGAGAAAATTGAGATTCTGGAAAAAAAAATTTCTTTTGGCAACAAAACATCATTATAGATGAATGACCTTAATGGCATATGCAGTTGCTCTGGCTTTTATTATTATCAGATTCCCTATTCAAAAAGTCTCAGCTGCTGCTCTTTTGTCCCGGTAAAGCCCGAGGTTGACAGTACAGGGAAATCTTTTCCTTCAAAAAACTTTTTTCTTCCGATCCGGAAGGTGGTATGGATCATTTCTGCGATATTCCCCTCTCCTTTCTGCCGGTCAAAATACCTTTTCTCCCCCAGCTTTCCTCCGCGCATGGAACGGATCAGGTTTAGCACTTTCTGAGCACGGTCCGGGAAAGCAGACTCTATCCATTTTACGAAAACAGGTTCCACGGAATCATTCAGCCTTACCAGGGTATATCCGAAGCTCTGCGCACCGGCGTCCGAAACGGATTTCAGGATATTCAGCGGTTCATCACTGTTCAGGCCCGGAATAACCGGTGCTACCATAATATTTACAGGAATTCCGTTCTGTGAAAGGGTTTCTATCGCCTTCAGCTTATTGGCGGAAGAGCTGGTGCGGGGCTCCATCGTCCTCCGGAGCTCTTCATTAAGAGTGGGGATGCTAAGCGAAACGGAAACAAGCTGTTGTTCGGCCATCGGCTGTAAAATATCAAGATCCCTCAGCACCAGGGCGTTTTTGGTAAGCACATGAACCGGATGGCGGTAATCCAGGCATACTTTCAGGAGTTTCCTGGTGATTTCAAATTGTCTTTCTGCAGGCTGATAGCAGTCGGTATTGCCGGACAGAAGAATCGGGGCAGGCTGATATCCTTTTTTCCTGAAAAACTTTTCCAGCAGCTCCGGCGCATTTTTCTTTACCATGATCTTACGCTCAAAGTCAATGCCTGCGCTATAACCCCAGTATTCATGGGTTGGCCTCGCAAAGCAGTAGGAACAGCCATGTTCACAGCCCTGATACGGATTCATGGAATACTGCATCGGGAGATCTTCGCTTTTTACCTGATTAACGATGGTTTTCGGGAAAACTTCCGTAAAAGCAGTTTTTACGGTATCAAGATCTTCTTCAGCAGGTTCATAAGTATACCTTTCGAAACGATTGGTTACATTCCGCTGCGCGCCCTGACCTTTTATGATATCTTTCTTCTGCATCTAAACTGTAAATGTAGGCGGTAAAAATGATTTTACCATTGATTTTACTGTTAAAATTCAACATAAAAAAACCAACACTTCCCAGTGCTGGATGTAATTAAAATCAAATATAGCGAGATACTACTTCAAAGCATAAAATTCTATTCCATGATACTCATCATCCGCAGCATTCTGATCAAAATGCCGGTGATAATCCGAATAGGCATCCTGATATCTTTTGTCTTTTCTTTCCAGTATTTTTTTAATTCCGATGATACTTAACACCGCCAGAAGACCTACTCCTCCTGCCAGCAATACTCCGACTTCTTTTTTCATATTCTGTCTGATTTATTACGACCTTTACTACAAAAAGTATACCTATTGCTATTCTGAATATAATAATTTTTGTTAATATAAAAACCGTTTTTACCGATTACGGTATCCTGGCACTTCATCGTTTCTTATGGTTTGATTCTTGTACTTTACAACAGAAATATTATTATGGAAGGTACAGGACATATTGACCAGATGACTACATTAAGTCAGGTCATGACAAGATTGACACAACGGGGAATTCACAGGGAATTCAGGATGAATGAACAATGTGAAATGAAACTCGATAATTCTGAAAAGACCTATCAGCCAGGTGATCTTACGATTATTAAAACCTACCGCTTCGAAGGACCCAGCAACCCGGATGACAATGCCGTATTATATGTGGTAAGGGACACCGATGCAAACCTGGGTATGGTTATCGATTCTTATGGTGCAGAAAGCAACCATCCCAAAGAGTTTGACGATTTTCTTCGCCAGGTTCCTATCCTGGAGAGCAACGAATTCGATTTCGATTAATCATAAACCCGGAGCACTCAGTTCCGGGTTTTTATTTGATGATGATCTTTTAATTATTTATGGGGTTCCGGCTTTGTGCCTTTATTATTTACTGCAGCATCCGGTTTTTTTGTACCGCCCCCGATATCCGCACCGATCAGCGTCTTTTTCAGCCCCTGCTCTATTCCTTTCCAGAAAAGATTAAAGAATGATTTGGTAGGATCCCTTTCCACATCTTCCACTTTCACGTCTTCCGGAAGCTTTCCCGAATCCGATTTAACGAATAAGTTGGCAACGGCTGATAACAGCCCTTTCTTCTCGCGGTTTTCCTTATCCAGGATGGCAACCTTAAGATCTTTGTGTTTCAGGTTGAAACTGCCGTTAAGTCCTTTCGGGTCTCCTTTAAAATTAAAGAGCATCTGCTGAATCGTTCCGGTGGCTGAAACATGAAGATACGGGCGGATAAAAGGATTGATTCCCGCTGCCGGCAGCCCGGTCGTTTTTCCTGAAATATAAAAAACATCCCTTTGGTCTGCCACATCAAAATGCCAGTTGACGGCAAGCGGCGCCAGGTTCATGAAAGTACAGTTGATCCTGATATCGGTTCTGGTTGGCTTTCCTTTCACTTTTGCCGAATTCAGGTTCCGGACATCCATATTGAAATTGCTGAAACTAAGTTTTCCCGGTCCGGCACTTTCCGGCGTATCTTCTTCGTATACCAGTTTTGAGTTGATCAGTGCGAGATGATCCACTGTTAAAGGGATGCCGATAGAACGCAGCATCCTTGAGTAGAGTGGCTTTTCCTTGGGATCGTCTGCAGGAATCTTGCTGCGGAAGATCACGGCATCAGCAGACTGAACCGTAACCCGGGAAGCGCTGACAGATTTGTGTTCCGAAAAGAGGTCCCACGTTCCGGCTGCTGTTATCCGAGGCACCTTAATATCATACAGATCCCTTTCTACAGGAATCATCCTGATAAACTGTGCCCTTGAAACGGAAGGTTTCATGACAAAATTGCTGAGGCTGATATTTTTACGGTCGGCTTTCAGTAATCCGGCAGTCATTTTATAGAATCCGGTCTGGTAAACGATATTTTTAGTTGTAATAGTATAATCTTTGCTATCGAAAGCGATTCCCGAGCCATCCGTTTTCGGCAGCAGCCTGATCTCCCCGACCTCAGCCTGCAGGCCATTCAATGCAAGCGGGTGGCCGTCTTTCTCGTAAATAATATCAGATTCTTTCAGCATTATTTTCCTGATCATCACCGGAAACTGAATGCCTTTAAAATCCGGCTTCCTGATGTTTTTTACCGGTTTTCCTGCTGTAATTTTCCCTTTTATCCTGCCGATCAGGATATCCTTGATGTCGAGGATCAGTTTTTTATCTGCAGATCCCCATTTATTGATATGGAATGCAATCTCATCCGTCA
>JAKOOI010000169.1 GCA_022701475.1 Weeksellaceae bacterium | reverse complement strand
TCATCCGCCATTACGGACGGTGGTGCTTTTGCCAGTGCAGAAGAAGTTGTGGCTTTGAAAATCAAATGAACTTACAGATCAACGACTCACTGTTTTTATTTTAACCACAAAAGCTTTAACACATGAGTCACAAAGAAAGAATCTGATGGATTGCGTATATTTTAGAGCACATAAGATTAAAAATCAAAGATTTTTAAGAACTGAAGCTGGATTTAGATTACAGATTGACCCGGATTTTCACAGATGATTACGCTTTATTTTAAAAATCTTAATGTCCTGTTATTAGTTATTGACTCTGTTGAATCTTCGATTTGCCGTAGGGAATCTAAACATAATATCAGTGAATAGTATGGAAAAATTCACGTTGAGATTTCTCTGAAATGTCTATGGGATTTAAGGAATGATAACATGGCTTCGGCTCCGTTCAGCCATTTTGATTACTAGAATCTCAATCATCAGCCATAAGTTGAATTTAGTCCTATTGAAAATCTTTGATTTTCTCTTATGTGCTCTGAAATATGCATAAAAATTTATCTTTATATCTTATGTGGCTCATGTGTTTAAAAGCTTTTGTAACTTTTGTGGTTTAAGAGCCAAAGTATGCTCAGTAACTCATAATGGTGCCATTCAAACAATTTATAATGAACAGAATTTTCCTTTTTTCCTTCCTCTTTATCCGGCTGCTGATCTACGGACAGGTTTCAGAACGGTCTTTATCCGCTGAAAAATGGCAGTTTAAAAATACCAAAGAAAACACCTGGCTGGCGGCCACCGTTCCGGGAACCATTCATCTGGATCTGATGAACAACAACATGATTCCCGATCCATACAAAGATGAAAACGAAAAAAAAGTACAGTGGGTGGAAAATGAAGACTGGGAATATCAGACTCCGTTTACCGTTTCTGGTGCAGAGCTGAAGAACCAGCATATTGATCTGGTATTTGACGGACTGGATACTTTCGCTGAAATTTATCTGAACGGAAAACTGCTGAAAAAAACGGACAATATGTTCAGAACATGGACGATTCCGGTTAAATCTTATGTAAAACAGGGTGAAAACATTCTTCAGGTACAATTTAAATCATCGGTAAATGCGGGGAAAGAGCTGGCTAAAAATGTGCCTTTCACCTTACCGGAATCACCGAGAAGCTTGGTGAGAAAAGCACAATACCAGTTCGGATGGGACTGGGGCCCGAGATTGGTGACCGCAGGAATCTGGAAAGACGTCAGCCTCAGGTTCTGGGATCAGGTGCAACTGGAAACCGTAAAGATCGAACAGGTGAAACTGACAACACAGAAAGCAGATCTGGCAATTCATGCAGAAATCTTTGCACAGGAAGCCGGAAAATATAAATTCTCCATCAATGATCAAATCCAGAATATTGCTTTAAAATCAGGATTAAACACCATTTTGGTGCCATATCAGATCAGAAATCCGAAGCTCTGGCAGCCGAACGGATGGGGAAAACCAAATTTGTATGACATCAGAATTACCTTAAAAAAAGAAAACAAAATCATTGACGGAAAAACGGAACGGATTGGACTGAAAACGGTTGAGCTGATTCAGAAAAAAGATGCGCAGGGAAAATCATTTTATTTTAAAGTCAACGGACAGCCGATGTATGCAAAAGGGACCAACTGGATTCCCGGCGACAGCTTTTCTCCCCGGATGACCAAAGAGAAATATCAGAAGCTGATTAAAGACTGTAAAGAGGCCAACATGAATATGATCCGCATCTGGGGCGGCGGCATTTACGAAGACGATGAATTTTACAAAGCCTGTGACGAAAGCGGGATTCTGATCTGGCAGGATTTCATGTTCGCCGGAAGCTTCTATCCGGCCAATGAGGATTTTCAGAAGAATGTGGAAGCGGAAGTCAAAGATCAGATCGCAAGGTTACAGAATCATGCATCCCTGGCTTTATGGTGCGGAAATAACGAAATTGATGAAGCTATTGTCAATTGGGGCTATCAGAAACAGTTCAAATATTCTAAAAACGATTCATTACAGGTCTGGAAAGAGTACAAAACTATTTTTCATCAGGTGATTCCGGACGCCATCAGGAAATATGCAACGGCCGATAAGCAGATCTATTGGCCGAGTTCCCCGTCCATCGGCTGGGGCCACAAGGAAAGCCTTACGGAAGGCGATTCCCATTACTGGGGCGTCTGGTGGGGCGAGCAGCCGTTTGAAATCTTTAACGAAAAAGTACCGCGCTTCGCTTCGGAATATGGCTTCCAGGGAATGCCGACGCTGGAAACGACAAAATCGATGTTCTCGGGAAAACCGGATTTAAGTTTACAAAATCCTGTGATTAAAGCGCACGAAAAACACTCGAGAGGTTGGGAAATTATTGAGAATTACATGAAACGCGATTACGTCGTTCCAAAAGATTTTGTGAAATACAATTATGTTTCCCAACTGCTTCAGGCACGCGGAATGCAGATTGCCATTGAGGCGCACCGCCGCGCTAAGCCTTACAATATGGGAACTTTGTACTGGCAGCTGAACGATTGCTGGCCGGTGGTTTCATGGTCATCCATCGATTATCTGGGCAACTGGAAAGCCCTGCATTACCAGGTGAAAAGAAGCTTTGAAAACCAGGTGATTTTAGCAGAAGAAAAAAACAGAATACTGAATTTTTACGGAATTAATGACGGATTGGGTAAAACTGAAGAGGTAAACATAGAATTTAAAGTCAACAATTTTAAAGGTGAAAATATCCATACGGCAGTTTCAAATAAAAAACAGGATCTGGAAGGAATAGTGAAATTTGATCCTTCATCCGTTGCAGAGCTGGTTGGTGATGCTGATAAAAATGCATTGTTTTTAAATATAATTTTAAGAGGTAAAGGTGAAAAGGTGATTGCCGAAAACAACTATTTCTTCGCAAAGCCAAAAGATTTAAAACTTACGAAACCAAATCTTCAGATTAAAAAAATCTCTGCCACGGAGATCGAAATTTCCACCGATGTCCTGGCAAAAGATGTTTATCTTATGGGAGACACGCATTTCAGCGATAACTTTTTCGATCTTCTGCCGAAAACATCCAGAAGAATCACCCTTTCAAAACCTCTGGAAAAAATTGAGGCTATCAGCCTTTGGGATACGATGAATGAGTAGAAGTCCGGTAAATTCAAACCTCATAGGTTTTGGGAAACTTATGTGAGGTTTAGACAAGAAAATTATATTAATACAATGTCGAATTTTGTTCTGATTGCAGTCTGCATCATCGCGGGGATGGTATTCAAAGCAACGAAATCCATCCATCCCGATGCCCACAAAGGCATCAACACCTGGATCCTGTACCTGGCCCTGCCGGCCGTGTCTTTCAAATACCTGCCCAATATTCAATGGACAGTGGAAATGCTTTTTCCGGTAGCGGCAACCTTTCTTACTTCGGTGTTCTGTTTTTTCTTTATGAAAATATACAGCAGAAGCAAGGGCTATTCCGGGCGGTCCAGGAGTACGCTGGAGCTGGTCAGCGGTTACAGCAATACGTCATTCGTCGGGTTTCCCCTGGTTGCAGCCTATTATGGGGAAAAGATGCTGAGCATTGCCGTGCTCTGCGATCAGACTATGTTCTTTTCGCTTTCCACTTTAGGAATCATCGCTGCGGTAAGAGGCGGAAGCCGGTCGGGAAAAGTCAGTGCCGGGTTCATCCTCAAAAGGCTGGTCACTTTCCCGCCGCTGATCGGCTGTATTTCCGCATTGCTGCTGTCCCGGTTCATCGATTTTTCCGCAGCAGAACCTTTCTTCGACAAACTGGCTGCCACGGTAAGTCCGCTGGCCCTGTTTTCAGTGGGGCTGCAGCTGAAATTCAACGGCTGGAGGAAACTCGTTCCGCAGATGTCCGTCTCTATGATCTACAAGCTCATTCTGGCACCGGCCATCACCCTGGGACTTGCCCTGCTCATCGGTATCAAAGGAGATGTCGCAAAGATTACCATTTTTGAATCCGCCATGCCGGCCGTCCTTACCTCAAGCATCATTGCCGAACAGTTCCGGCTGAATACGAAGCTCACCAACCTCACCATCGGTTTCAGCATCCTCGCCGGACTCATCACCTCCGCCCTCTGGTACCAATTAACGCAATTCTACTTTTAATCAAGTAGTATCCGAAACAAGAATCAGCCGGATCCGGCAATTTAAAACTATCCAAACCCTCCAACCCTTGTACGCTCCAACTCATTTAACCCTAACATCCTTTATAAGGAGCTTCATCCGGCTATCCACTCTTACTCCTCGCGCCGACCTTATCCCAATCCTCCCTCACCAAACCCTACACGCTCCAACCTTCCAGCCCCGCTGTGGGGTAACCGTTTCTATCCGGGCTAGGGCAGTCCTCCCCGGTTTTACGTTTCGTGTCAGGATCAACGTAAGTTCTATATAATAAATAATTTAAAGGGTTCTGAATTTAAATTATATTGCATCCATCAATAGCGTCGGGCTTTAGCCCAACGTCATGATAGCGGCAAACATCCGGCTTCAGCCGAAACCTATCCGCATTCAGCTCATGCCGGATCATCAGGCATCCGTAGTAAATGAACTGAAATCAATTCTACTGGCCGTATACCTGATTTTACATCGGACTCACATAATACTTAACAGAATTCAGACTTATGTTCATTTGCT
>JAKOOI010000139.1 GCA_022701475.1 Weeksellaceae bacterium | reverse complement strand
CGCCGTTTCCGAAATCAACGATGTTTGTGATCAGTTTTCACCCGATCGCGGCGGAATATATTTTCAGCCAGTCTTTTGCGGATTTAAAAAACGACAGGCAGAAACTTCCCGCGGGCTATTGGGGATTCTCTAGGGACGATCTTGCAGATTTTGAGTCTTTTTGTGAAAAAGTCTGTCACATTATTTCTTTGAAATTAACAAAGGAAGTTGATCGCCGGAAACTCAAATTATTTGAATTAATTTATTCGTCAAAAGGAGCCGTTACGGTAAAGGAACTGTCCGGACAGGTCGGGTGGAGCAGCCGGCAGATGAACCGGTATTTCAACAGCTGGTTGGGCGTGTCCTTGAAATCGTACCTCAACATCATCCGTTTTTCCCATTCACTGAAACAGCTGAAAAACGGGGACTTTTACCCGGAACTTAATTATGGCGATCAGTCGCATTTCATTCGGGAAATAAAGAAATTTGCCGGTGTAAAGCCTACCATTTTAAACAAAAACGAAAAAGACCGATTTATCCAATTGAGCATGATGCCGGAAGACTAATTTTGCCCTGTTAATCAAACAAAAATACGATGGGTTTAAATCATATTAATCTGGTAGTAAAAGAGGTAGATCAGGCCGTGAGCTTATTTGCAGATTATTTTGGGTTCACTTTAATAACCAACCGCAACGGTAAAATGGCAGTTCTGGAAAGCAGCCATCAATTTGTCCTCGTCATTTGGGGCCAGGAACTGAACAGGAAAGATGAGATACCGGAATATCCGGAGAATTTCCATATCGGGTTTTATCAGGAGGATGAGGGTACGGTCCGGGAAATATATAACAGGCTTAAAAAGGTTGAAGGGCTGAAATTGGAATCCGAACCGAAAAAAATCAGGAATACCTTCGGCTTTTACTTCTATTTTGAAAAACTGATGATTGAAATCAGTGTCAATCCGTTTAAAGAAAACATCCCATAACCTTTGTAGTAAGTGCTGTTGAAATCGATTAAAAAAACTTCCGTTAAAGTAAATTTGATGAAAGTTTCTTTTTAGGATTAAAAAGGTGAATTTGACAGGATTTAATTTTTAACTTGAAATCGAAATAGAACCCGGATTAACAGGCTGGAAGCTGGAAGTTAAATACGGTTAAATTCACGTTAATTTAAATCGGAGGCAGAACACTTCCAGCCCTGAAAGGGCGGTATCAATAGCCCCGGGCATCGCCCGGGGTAAATTATGAAAGAATACATTTGAGCCCTGTAGGGGCGCAATCATCAGATACCATCTGCTCTTCTGATTATCAATAGGTAATACCGACAGCAACTACAGAATAAACTTCCAGCCTCCAGCTTCCTTCTTCCAGCCTTTTCACCCTCTCGTTCGATTTACGGTGGCAGACCCCTGTTTTCGGTTAAATTTTTTTCTTCAGAATAGGGTTTTTGATGATGAAAATAACCTGTTTTATCCTTTTAAAATCGATAAGCATAAAACGTAAATCATTAAATTAATGATATTTATACTTTTGAATATCATATCAATAGGTTCTGGTTTGTATTGGATCAATATCCGGGTTGAACGGTTTTGAAAAAATAAAGTGTACTTTATACATTTATTTCAGATAGAATGTTATATTTGTCTGTAACGGAATATGAAATTTTGTTCATAAAGGAACATCATTTCAGATTTATTGAATTTTTTGGGTAAAGGATGTGTTTTTTCACAGATGATTTAAAATTATAGTAAGCATCCGATAATGAAGGGCTGCATTCGATAATCATTTCCGGAGATAAAATGCTTCACTGAAAAATAAGATAGGCCAATACAACCCAAATCTATAAAAATAATATGAATACATAATTCCGCTTTGTCTTTTGTATTAAAATGGTTTCAACAGATCATCAGAATACGGAAGGATCATTTTCAACAATTTGTGTAACGATTTTAGCCTGACTATTTAATAGTCGGGAAGGTTTCTTAGTGACAAACCTGATCATTTTGAAACGGATATGAAATACTCTTCAGCGGCTTGCTGGAGCTTAACCTAAAACAATAAGACTATGAAAAAACTTGCTCAGCGCATTGCCCTGGCTGCCGTCTGTTTACTTACAGGCATCAGCGGGTCCGGGCAGCTTACCACGGTAAGAATTAACAAAAACACAACCTACCAGAAAATTACCGGCTTCGGCGGATTCGTCTGCAGCCCTCAGTTCGGGTACAACCACATGACGACTTCGGAAATCCAGACCCTTTGGGGAGCCAATAGTCAGGCAGGCTACAACATCATGAGGCTCTATATCCCGGAAGACAGCAACAATTGGAGCTCTGTACTGGCTACGGCACAACTCGCCAAATCGATGGGACTCACCATCTTTGCCAGTCCGTGGACTATGCCGGCCATCTGGAAAACCAATAACCACGTGAATGCGGTGTATACCGACGCCAACGGCGTACAGCAGATCGGTTCCCTGAAAACGGCCAATTACCAGGATTACGCTCTGTATCTCAACAGTTTCGTTACTTATCTGCAGAGCAACGGGGTGACGCTGGATTACATTTCCATCCAGAACGAACCGGATGAAATG
>JAKOOI010000164.1 GCA_022701475.1 Weeksellaceae bacterium | reverse complement strand
GCATTGATGATCACCAGTGCCTGAAGCGCATGGGAAGCGGCATTTCCGATCTGCTTACCTTTCCATCCGGCCTGTTCGATCAGCCATCCGGCCGGTACTTTGACAAAATCGCCGTTCGGATAGCCCGGAATGTCCGGAAACTGTTGCCGGAGGTCTTCAAACTGCTGCTGTGGGAGGGTAGGGTTCTTAAAAAAGCTTCCCGCATTCCCGGTCTGCTTCGGATCCGGGAGCTTACTCCGGCGGATGCTGATGACGGCATGCGCCACATCCTGTATGGTAGGATCGGTAATCCCGGCCTGCTCCAGTTCCGATTGTATGGCGCCGTAAGAGGTCCTGATGATGTGGTTTTTCCGGGTCAGCCGGAAGGCAACTTCCAGGATGACATATTTTCCTTTTCCTTCCTGCTTGAATATGGAATCCCGGTACCCGAACCGGCACTGTTCCCGGTTAAAGGTTTCCAGCTGCAGGTTTTCAAGGTTAAGTACGGTGCAGCTGACGAAGGTATCTTTGATTTCAACGCCGTAGGCCCCGATATTCTGCATCGGTGAGGTTCCTACGTTGCCGGGAATAAGGGAAAGGTTTTCAAGCCCGCCGTAATCTTTTTCCAGACAGAATACCACCAGTTCATGCCAGTTTTCTCCCGCCTGTACGGTAACCAGTACTTCATTTTCACTGATCAGGTCTTCATGGATGCCTTTTAAGCTCAGCTTTATGGCCAGTCCGTTGAAATCTTCCGTCAGCAGGATATTGCTGCCGCCGCCGATAAAGAGCAGCGGAAGGCGGTGCTCTTCTGAAAAATTCAGGGCTCCTTTCAGTTCCTCAAGGGAACGGATTTCTGTAAAATAGGCTGCTTTTGCATCAACCCCGAATGTATTGTAAGGTTTTAATGAAAAATTTTCGTGCATGATGAAGTTAAGGTTGGTATTCTGGAGGAATGATGATCCGGATCCGGTCTTTTAAACGCTGCAGCTGTTTATAATGGACGGTATCGGCATAAGAATTTACATAGGCATGGTATTTTTCCGCGGTCCTGATCTGGAAGGTTTCGTCATAACCGTCTACGGACTGCTTGCTGGGTGAGCTTTTGATCCGGCCCAGGGTATTGATGTCCAATGCCGAAGTAAGGCTGTGCCAGGTTTTCAGACTGATGGCTGACTTCCACTCGTGGTGGGTTTTGGTCTGCGTAGTGCCGGCTTCTGCATAAACGGAATCACGGGTAATCCTGACGATTTTATATTCTCCCTCTTCGCCGCCGATATCCGAATAACTGATGGATATAATTTCATCCGGTTTGCGGGAAGATGCGGTTTCGGATGTATTGCCGTTGCAGGAAAAAGAGGCCAGCAATAAAAGCAGGGGAGCCATTACTTTTTTCCCGAAATAGTTTATTGCCGGCATCTGTATCTTTGTGGATTAAATGGTAGAAACGAGTCTGTATTTTTCAAGGGCATCTTTCAGGATGGCCACACTTCTCTTCAGGTCTGCCTCTTTCAGGACGTAGGCAATACGCACTTGTTTTTTACCCAGTTCCGGATCGCTGTAGAAGCCGCCGGCAGGAGCCACCATGATGGTTTCGTTCTGGTTGGAATAGCTTTCCAGCAGCCATTGGGCAAATTTTTCAGTATCGTCCACCGGAAGCTCGGCCACGCAGTAAAAGGCACCTTTCGGTTTCGGGCAGATAACGCCCGGAATGGCATTCAGCTGGTCCACCAGCACATTTCGGCGGTGGGTATATTCTTCCCTTACTGCTCTGATGTAAGCTCCGTCATTCTGATGGGCGGCGGTGGCAGCAATCTGTCCCAGCAATACCGGGCTCAGCCTTGCCTGGGCAAACAGCATAGCGGCATCATGGATTTTCTGCGAACGCGTAATCATACATCCGATTCTTACCCCGCACATGGAATACCGTTTTGATTCCGAATCGATGATGATGCAGTTTTCAGACAATTCAGGGAAAGCCAGCATGGAAATCTGCTGTTTCCCATCGTAGACATATTCCCTGTAGACTTCATCGGAAATGATAACAATGTCGTGTTTCAGGGCAATTTCAGCCAACTTCTGCAGTTCTTCGCGGGTATACAGGTATCCTGTAGGATTTCCGGGATTGCAGATAACGATCGCTTTTGTCCGGGGCGTTATCTTGCTTTCGAATTCTTCGATAGGCGGAAGGGCGAAACCGGTATCGATCGTTGAAGGTACAGCTACCACCTTTACGTTAAAAGTGCTGGTAAACCCGTTATAATTGGCGTAGTACGGTTCAGGGATGATCACTTCGTCGCCGTCATCGCAAAGGGTGGAGATGGCAAAATTCAGGGCTTCGGATCCTCCGTTGGTCACAATAAAGTTATTGGGAGTAAGGTCATCGAAACCTAACGTATGGTAATATTCCGTAAGGGCGGTTCTGTATTCCAGATTGCCTTCGGAAAGGGCATATTCCAATACTTTAAGGTCAATATTCCTCAGCGCCTGAAGCGCTGTTTCCGGAGTCTCAATATCGGGCTGCCCGATATTCAGGTGATATACTTTTATTCCTCTCTGTTTGGCTTTTAAGGCGAAAGGAACCAGTTTTCTTACCGGCGAAGGCGGCATTTGCTGTGCTCTGTTTGAAATATTCGGCATTGTGTGAAAATTTGTAGGACAAAAATAAGATTTAATTTCCCAATATTAAAATTAAGGCGGCAGGGATAATGTTTATTTTAAATTATCCTGTTGCTGTTATCGGAGAATATGGATTTGGTAGAT
>JAKOOI010000133.1 GCA_022701475.1 Weeksellaceae bacterium | reverse complement strand
CCTTTCTCATTGGCTTTGATAATGGAATCGATCAGGTCGCTGGTGGTTTTAGAGTACGGAAGCTCGGTGATGATCAGCATATGCTTGTCATGCAGCGAAATTTTTGCCCTTGCCCTTACCTTCCCGCCACGATGACCGTCGTTGTATTCCGATACGTCTAAGTATCCGGACGTCATGAAGTCAGGGAAGAGTTCGAATTTCTTTCCTTTGAGGTAAGCTACTGAAGCCGTGATCAGCTCGTTGAAGTTATGCGGAAGGATTTTGGTAGATAAGCCCACACCGATTCCCTCCACACCCTGGGCAAGCAGCAGCGGAAATTTTACCGGGAGATCAATCGGTTCATTGTTTCTTCCGTCATAGGATTTTGCCCATTCCGTGGTTTTGGGGTTGAAGACCACTTCCAGGGCAAAAGGGGTCAGTCTTGCCTCAATATACCGGGCTGCCGCTGCGGAATCCCCGGTATAGATATTTCCCCAGTTTCCCTGGGTGTCGATCAGCAGTTCTTTCTGGCCGATTCCCACCATGGCATCCGTAATAGAGGCATCTCCATGCGGATGGTATTTCATGGTATTCCCAACAATATTGGCTACCTTATTGTAACGCCCGTCTTCCAGCTCACGCATGGAATGCATGATTCTTCGCTGTACGGGCTTAAAACCGTCATATACCGAAGGAATTGCCCTGTCCAGGATTACATAGGAAGCGTAGTCCAGAAACCAGTCTTTGTAAAGGCCGGAAACTTTTTTCAGGCTTTCCCCTTCGTTCGGATTTTCTTCTGTCATCATTTACTATTAACTCTTTTTCTCGTTATTGGTTTTCACCACTTTGTTCAGGGAGAATTTTAAATCCTGGGTTTCCTTTCTGGTAAGATATGAAATCTCATATTTCAGAATGGTGGAACCGCTGTTCTTGCTGGATATGGTGATGTACAGCCTTTTCATGAAAAACAGGTCGATCACCTCATATTTCAGCAGCTTGTATTTGGGAAACTCATCGCTCAGTGGTTTCTGCACAAAGGGGATGATGTTCCTGTTTCTGAAATGAAGCGCTTCTCCGTCGCTGTCATATTCAAAGATCTGCCTTCCGTTCAGGTAAAACAGCAGCATCAGCAATGCCGGTACCAGAATGAGTACCAGGCTTTCCTTTCCCATGATATCGAACCTGTATTCTTCCAGAAAATAAGCTGCCGTTCCTGCCAGCAGAAATATGATCAGAAGGGTATTGATAAAGCTGTATACCGAACTTTTATTACGGTTGCTGAGTCTCATTATATCAGTTTATTTGAATTTTGATGGTAAATTATTTATAAAATGTTCCGGAACCTCTTCAACCGGCTGCTGCCTCATCAGGAATTTCTTTCTTATCGATATCGGGATTTTCCACCACCAGGTTTTCGAGGATAAAGGTCTGCCGGTCCAGTGTATTCTTCCCCATATAAAACTCCAGCAGCTGATCGATCGTCTGGTCTTTTCCGGCCACTACCGGCTCCAGGCGGATATCTTTTCCGATGAAATGCTTGAATTCATCCGGCGAGATCTCTCCAAGCCCTTTAAAACGTGTAATCTCAGGATTTTTCCCCAGTTCGTTAAGTGCCTTTACCCGTTCGGCTTCGGAATAGCAATACCGTGTTTCTTTCTTGTTCCTTACCCTGAAGAGCGGTGTCTGAAGGATATAAAGGTGCCCGTTTTTGATCAGGTCCGGAAAGAACTGCAGGAAAAAGGTAATCATCAGCAGCCGGATATGCATTCCGTCAACATCGGCATCCGTAGCAATAATAACCTGATTGTAACGCAGGTCTTCCAGGCTTTCCTCAATATTCAGGGCGGCCTGCAGAAGATTGAATTCCTCATTCTCATACACTACCTTCTTGGTAAGTCCGTAGCAGTTCAGCGGTTTCCCTTTCAGGGAAAATACAGCCTGCGTTTCCACATCCCTCGACTTGGTAATGGATCCTGAAGCGGAATCCCCCTCCGTGATAAAGATCTGGGTCTCCCCTTTTCTTTCGTTTTTCTGGTCGTTGTAATGCTGCCGGCAGTCGCGCAGTTTTTTATTGTGAAGGGAAACCTTCTTTGCCCGCTCCCGGGCCAGTTTCTGGATCCCGGAAAGTTCTTTTCTTTCCCTTTCGGAGATCAGGATTTTCCGTTGGATGGCTTCTGCCACTTCCGGATTTTTATGCAGGAAGTTATCGAGCTTGCTCTTCAGGAAGTCGATGATAAAGGTTCTTACAGTAGGCCCTTCGGGTCCCATATCATTGGATCCCAGCTTGGTTTTGGTCTGGGACTCGAACACCGGCTCTTCCACGTTGATGGAAACGGCTGCCACAATGGATTTCCGCACATCGGAAGCATCGAAACTCTTTCCGAAAAACTCCCGGACGGTTTTTACAAAGGCCTCACGGAAAGCATTGAGGTGGGTTCCTCCCTGCGTGGTATTCTGTCCGTTGACGAAAGAAAAGTAGGTTTCCGTCTGGGACTTGTCCGTATGGGTAATGGCTACCTCAATGTCATTGTCCCTGAGATGGATGATCGGATACAGCGTTTCGTTTTCCAGCTCTTCGTCCAGCAGGTCTCTCAAACCGTTTTCAGAAAAGAACGTTTCACCGTTGAAAAGAATTTTCAGGCCGGGATTCAGGTAGGCATAATTGCGCAGCATCCTCTCGATATATTCTTTCCTGAATTTAAAGTGCAGGAAGATTTCTCCGTCCGGAATAAAGGAAATTTCAGTCCCGTTACGGTCGGAAGAATCTTTTTCGTTAAAATTTTCAGTGATCAGCCCTTTTGAGAATTCCGCCACTTTCACTCTGCCTTCCCGGAAAGACCTTACCCGGAAATATTCGGAAAGGGCATTTACCGCCTTCGTACCGACTCCGTTCAGCCCCACCGATTTCTTGAAGGCCTTACTGTCATACTTTCCTCCGGTATTCATTTTGGAGACGGCGTCCACTACTTTCCCTAACGGAATACCGCGGCCGAAGTCCCGGATCGTAACTTTCCCGTCGTCCAGTTTTATTTCAATTCTCTTACCGGATTTCATCCTGAACTCATCGATGGAGTTATCAAGGATTTCCTTCAGCAGAATATAGATCCCGTCGTCGGCAGAAGAGCCGTCCCCCAGCTTCCCGATGTACATTCCGGGGCGCAGACGGATGTGTTCCTGCCAATCAAGGGTCCTGATGTTGTCTTCGGAATAAATTGGATTATTTTCTTGTAACATATGTAATTTCAGCAAACATACAAAAGTACGAAATTGTCAAAAAATATCGAAATTTTCCCGGCTTTTTTTAAGGATATTTATCACAAAATATTGTACAATTCTCAACGAAAGTTTATATTTACATTATTCAATATCAGGTGAAAAACCGGGATGCTGAATGTACTCCGGCAGTACGCCGGATCCATGACAGGAATGCTGTATCTCACCCATGATAGAAAAATACAGGCTGATAGGAATAAAGCCTGACTCCTTTACCATAAGAAAACAAAAACCGATTCACCATGAAAAACACATTACACCTCTGCATCATTGATGAACAGGATCAAACCGGACATCTCACCCGATTGCTCAATGAAGAATTCCCTGAATTTACGATCAATTTCCGCACAGACAATATTCACCATGCCGGCGAGTATCTCCTGAAAAATACTCCGGACCTGATTTTTGCAGATCTCCGGCCGGCCGGTACAGCGGAGGTTGAGATGCTCTCCGGGTTCAGCGGCAGGCTGTCTTCCGTCATTCTCATTACCGATTCCGAGACTTCCGCCATATGGGCAGTTAAAAGAGGCATTACCGGCTGTCTGATGAAGCCTGTCAACAATCTGGATTTTGTAGTAACCGTCAACAAAGCAGTCGAAGATATCAGAAAACAGAAAGCCGTACCCGTGATTCCTGTTCTTCACAACAAAATCAATCTTCCCACGCTGCAGGGATTCAAAAGAGTTAATATTGACGATATTATCCGCTGCGAGGCCGACTCCAATTATACGTATATTTATTTATCGGACAAATCCAAAGTAATGGTTTCCAGGACCCTGTGTGAGTTTGAAAAACATCTTTCAGGATACCCTTTTTTCAGGATCCATCACAAACACCTCATCAACCTTGAGCACCTGAAAGAATACATCAGGGGAAAAGGAGGCCAGGTAGTTATGGCAGACAATTCCATTCTGGATGTTTCGACCCGGAAGAAAAACGAATTTCTCAATGCGATCGCCTGGTAAAAGCCTCTTCTTCGCTACGGGCATCAGCTGCCGTGTATAAGGAATTCCCGCCACTGGTCCCGGGCCGATCAGGGTACCTCAGATACAGATCAGCTTTATACTGAGGTCGGCATGGTGAATATCAAGAGTCAGCAGCTGCTACCGCCCGGTTTACCTGTTCCGGAACCGGTATATGAAATGTAGTACCATAAATAACTCTATATCAAACCAATAATCACTTACAGCAAAATCACGCACATTTAATCAAAAACCATCAGCATCTGCTTATTCACGGTAGAGGGATTTCTCACATCCTGTTACCTTTATTCCATTAAACGGAAAACCGGAACTGTCCCGGCTGAAAAAGGCAGTGTGCATATCCATCCTAAAGTTTTTATTGGTTTTTGATGCATAAAATCAATATCCCCTATGGTAAGACTGTATTTTTTAACCCTTTATTTTCTGCTGGGAACCTTTGTTTTCAATGCGCAGAACCAACCGCCCTGCAGCGATTTCAATGATGCTTCGAGTCCGGCCGGCAACTGGGCTCCTGCTCCTTATCCTAACGGAATGGTGAACGCCTCCTTCGGCAATCCCAATTCCCTGGACGGCTCACAATACCTCATCCTGAGCGACCTTTCGGGCAGCTCATGGTATGTAAATGATCAGG
>JAKOOI010000130.1 GCA_022701475.1 Weeksellaceae bacterium | reverse complement strand
CCATATGGATGACGTGGGAAAAAAGCTGGATTTCCTTCAGTTTGGTCACCGTAACGTTTTTTCCGAGTTTTCCCAGATCGTTTCTGGCCAGATCCACCAGCATGGTGTGCTCTGCATTTTCCTTTTCATCATTTTTAAGGGCTTCGATGGACTGCAGATCCGTTTCGAGATGTCCGGTTCTTTTAAAAGTGCCGGCGATAGGATGGATGACCGCTTTGTTGCTTTTGATAATCAGCTGGCTTTCCGGGCTGGACCCGAACAGTTTATAATTTCCGTAGTCAAAGAAGAACAGGTAAGGCGAAGGATTGATGTTTCTCAGAGCTCGGTACACATTGAATTCGTCCCCTTTGAATTTCTGTTCAAACCTTCTGCTTAAAACCAGCTGAAAGACGTCGCCCCGCATACAGTGCTTCTGGGCGGTTTTTACCAGATCGATGTATTCCTCATCCGTGATGTTTGAAGTTTCCCCGCCGTTTTTTTCAAAAGGGTAGATGACGGAATTCTGGTTTTTAATTAAACTTTCCAGTACGTAGAATTCCGGTTTTACCCCTTCGATCTGGTTTTCGATGATGTGCATTTCATCATTGTAGTGGTTGATGGCAATGACGTATTGATATAACCGGTATCTCAGGATAGGTATTTCCACCTCAGGGCTCTGGGGTTTGAAGCTCAGGTTTTCAAAGAACTGCACGGCTTCAAAACTGGTATACCCAAAAAGGCTTTGTGCCGTTTTTTCAATAGGATCGCTGGTGGATTCACATTCAAATACATGGGCGAAATCCTGTAAAATTGAGGTAATCTTCTGTCCGCCGATGGATTGTTTTACCGGTTCCTGGCCAGGCAGCTTCACCTCGAAATCCGTTAAGGTTTTGATTTCGATTCCCGCGATGGCATTAATGGCAATGAATGAAAAGTTATTGTCGATATTCTTGGAATCGGAACTTTCCAGCAGGATGGTATCCCGGAATTTATCGCGGACCTGAAGGTAAATAGACATCGGGGTCCGGAGATCACCCAAAGTTTTTCTTGAAACGGTTTTTACTTTTATTTTTTTACTGGACATCTGCAGTTTATTTTAAATAGGTTAAATAAAAAAGACTTCAACGGAATCCGTCAAAGTCTTGTATATATTGCTTTTATTATTGATGCGTTAAGATGTGTTAACAGCATGACGAAAGCTCCAGACCCGACGAAGAGTTTGAAAGCCACCACCAAATATTGTTGCTGTTACTGAACATGGTACAAATGTATATATTTTTTTGATATGAAAAACAAAATGATTAAAATAAATCTCAAAGCTTATAACAAATCCCGTTCCTTTTCTATCTTTCATTTAAAAATTATTGGCTTCCCAATTGTCTGAGCTTTGCTGAGTATTCAGGATCATCATATTCTTTCAGATAATTAGTAAGGGCATCCCTGTATTCACGGATGAATTCCTGATTTTGAGGATCGGCTTCGTATTGTATCCTTGCTTTTTCAACAGGCATGCGCTTCTCATATTTCAATACCCTTTTTCCTTCATCGGACCGGTTGTAAAGAATCACGATGTTTTTTTCATAGCCGGAAATGAATTTTACGGGAAAACGCTTTTCTTTCTGCGGAATCCTGACGGCATTCTCAATAGGGTAAATGGCTGCCGTTGTGGTAGAAAAGAAGGTCGTAACATAGTTGCCGTCCTGTTTCTTTACAATAGCCTCGTAATCATGGATACGCTGTTCATTGAGGGTAGAGCTGGTTTCCACATCGGAGGTAATAACGGCTGTGCTTTCAGTACCGTATTTGTTCAGAACCCAGGCATTCAGGAATTGTCCTGCAATTACATTTCCGATGGACAAAATAAAGGCAACAGCCAACAGGCCCCATTTTTTGGTGAGAGCGGATAACGCCCCGAAAATGATAAACAAAATCACCACCGTCAGAAAACCGTGATGACTCATGAAAAAGAGAATTTTTGAAATAAAAACCATGCTCTAATTTTAAAAGTCAATCTTAAATATAATCATTCCTGAATGTACTCTTGTATAAAATATCTTTAAAATGGATATTTATCATGAGTTTAAACGTTTATTTTTTATATTTTTGTCTAAATTTTATAGGAAGAAATAATGAAAAAAGTATTAGCTATCGCATTTATCGGAGGTTTATTAGCAGCAAGCTGTTCAAAAAAGCCAAATCATGACTTACAGGACAGTAACACGATGTTGCCTGAACCGGATGCTCCTACCGTAGTGGATTCCACTGCCAGAAAGACAGAAGCCGTGAAAGTAAATGCAGCGGAATCTTTACCTGCCGGTGAAGCAAAACCGGATACGCTTACCAAAAAATAATGAGGAAATTTTTTCTGGCGGGAAGCCTGGTATTGCTGGTCTTCTCCTGTTCTAAAAAAGAAAGGCCTGTGGAGAACAGTATTTCTTCCGGAACATCTGCTGTACGGAATACTTCTGCAGGCAACCTTTCCGGAGAACAGATCATAGAAACCCTTGACTGTTCAGGATGCCATTCGGTAACGGAGA
>JAKOOI010000128.1 GCA_022701475.1 Weeksellaceae bacterium | reverse complement strand
GATTCCTCTGAGGAAAGTACAAAAAAGTGGTATCCTTCCGAATGCAGTACGGAGGAAATCCCCTTGATGATGGAGGGAACGAAAAACATGGAGATTTCCGGGATGATCAGCCCGATCACTTTCGAAGATTTTTTCCTGAAGTTAACGGCAAAATCGTTCGGGACATAGTTGAAGGTTTCCGCTGCCTCTCTTACCCTGCGTTTGACGGCATCGCTGATATCAGGGTGATCCTTGAGCGCCCGCGATACGGTAGACGCACTGATACTGAGCATTTCCGCCAGGTCTTTTATGGTAATTCTTTTCATTTTAGGTTAATAGAGACAATTTTTGGGTGAATTTAGCAATGATTTATGACTTTTAAATTGTTAAAATAAGTTAAATAAATGGAGTAATACTGTTAATGAAAAGTTAAAATAAAGATAGGTTATCCACCGCAAACGTTTGCGCAAACGTTTGAAATTTACATTCCGTTTACCTCCCGTTAAAACTGTATTTTGGATAGGGTAAAAAAAATACTTTTAGACCATAACAAAAAACTTCAGCAAGATATGGAATCTAACATGTTTACCAGATTATTCATTTTCGGAGCGATGAACACCGCAGCCTTTATGTTTGCGCAAAATGCTCCTAATGATACACTTACCAGAGATAAAGCCATTGATGAAGTGGTGATTACGGGAAATTCAAATCCTAAAGCTTCCATCAGGACCAGCACTTCCATTTCCACCCTTAAAATGAAAGATATCGAAAACGCCGCTCCCAGAACCACCGCGGAAATTTTCAGGACCATTCCGGGGATCCGTTCGGAATCTTCCGGAGGTGAAGGGAACTCAAACATTACCGTAAGGGGAGTTCCGGTTTCAGCGGGCGGATCAAGATACCTGCTGATCCAGGAAGACGGCCTGCCGGTGATGCAGTTCGGGGATATTGCCTTCGGAACCCAGGACCAGTTTACGCGTTTCGATTCCTTCGTGTCCCGTGTGGAAGCGCTGAGGGGAGGTTCTGCATCGGTATTCGCCAGCAATTCTCCTGCAGGGATCATCAACTTCATTACCAAAACCGGTGAAAGGCAGGGCGGAAGCATTACCCAGCAGGTCGGCCTGAATTACAGGAACTACAGAACCGATTTCGACTACGGAACCCCGATCGGGGACAATACCTTCATCAGTGCCGGCGGGTTTTACAGAGTAGGTGACGGGCCGAGGAAAACGGGATTTAATTCCAATAACGGCGGACAGTTCAGGATTTCCCTGCTGAAGAAATTTGAAAAGGGAAGTTTCAGGATCTATGCCAAAGTGCTGGATGACCGTACGGCAGCCTACATGCCGATGCCGGTTTCCGTAACCGGAACCGACAGCAGCCCGAAATGGTCCTCGGTATCCGGATACAATGCACTCACCGGTGCCCTGCAAACCATCAACCTCCAGCACGACCGTACCGTTGGCGGAAACGGTAATATCCTGGACAGTGATATTTCAGACGGGATGCACTCCGTATCCAAAGCCTTAGGTGCAGAGTTCAGCTACGATCTTGGAGCCGGCTGGAAATTTGAAGAAAAAATGCGCTATGCAGCCAACGGTGGCCAGTTTATCGCTCCTTTTCCTGCCAGTGTGGGAACCGGAACTGAAATCCTGGCCTCTATTCCCGGTTTTTCCAGGGCAGTATACAGCGGAACGAATACACCGGTGGATATGAATGCCAACTATATGAGAATGCACCTGTTCAATGTAACGCTGAATAATTTTAATAATTTTTTCAATGACTTTAATTTCAGCAAAAAGTGGGACCGGGTGAAAATGAATGCCGGATTGTACAAAGGGCTTCAGAATATCAACATGTCCTGGGTATGGAACACCTACCTCCAGGAAGTCAGCGATAATAATGCAAGGCTGATTGATGTGTACAATGCGGCAGGAACAGCTGTCACAGACCACGGCCTGCTGGCATACGGCGTTCCGGCCTGGGGGGACCTGAACAGGAACTACAATACCAAGTATGATGTAACTGCGCCGCACGCCCAGGTGGAAATCAATGCTACCGACAAGCTCACCATTGATGCCGGTGCCCGGTATGATTCCGGAAGGGTTTCCGGAAGTTTTTCAGGGGTTACCAATACCAAAACGGTACGTGATATGAACGGGAACGGCGTGATCGATATTCCGGAGCAGAACGTAGCGACCAACGATAACATCAACGTTCCTGTAAATTACCGGTACGGAATCTTCGGCTATTCGGTAGGGGCCAACTATACTCTGAACAGCCGCAATGCGGTATTTGCAAGGGTGAGCCAGGGCGGAAGCGCTTCTGCAGACCGGATCTTATTCTCAGGATACAATTATACCAACAATGACGATCCTGCACTGGATGCGGTGAAGGTGAACAAGGTAAACCAGGCGGAAGCCGGGTATAAGCTGAGAGGCACAGGGTATTTCCTCAATACGACCTTATTCCTCGCCAATACAACCGAAGCCAATTTTGAAGCAACCACCCAGAGGAAGACAGAGAATAAGTACCGGTCTTATGGGATAGAACTTGACGGCTACTATAAAATCAGCAGGATGTTTGAGGTAAAAGCCGGGCTGACGTATACCCACGCAGAAATCAGAAATGCACTGGATCCTTCGATTATCGGGAATATGCCGAGAAGGACACCGAAGCTGATGTATACCGTAAACCCTAATTTCAGTGTGGAAAAATTAAATGTCGGGTTCTATGTAATCGGCGTAACCAAATCCTATACCCAGGATTCCAACAAGCTGATGATGCCGGCTTATGCCATTGTAAATCCTTACATTTCCTATCAGGTGCTGAAAAACCTTTCGGTAGCCGTCAACGGAAACAATATTTTCAATACCATTGCCGTGACGGAAGCGGAAGAAGGCTCTATGGTGGGCGGCAACGGAATCGTAAGGGCCCGTACCTTACCGGGAAGCAGCTACAGCGTAAGTGTGAAATTCGATTTTTAAAAGATAAAAAACAAAGCGGGACCGGTGTCTTACCGGCAGATGCCGCTTTTAAAAAATAAATTATGTTTAAGGAAGAAGCTTTAGAAGTAATCAGGAAAGCCATTACGGAAGAGGGGCTGCTGGCTTCGGCACAGCAGAGGGATAATTATGCAAGGGT
>JAKOOI010000127.1 GCA_022701475.1 Weeksellaceae bacterium | reverse complement strand
TACATTCAAAATTGAATTCAGCCATCTTAAAGCCATTTGAGATGGCTTTGTTTTGGTAAATGTACAGATGGAAAATATACAGGAGATTCTCAGAGGGTTTACATTCTGAATCCACATCTAAATTTATATACCTTTGGCGCTGATACAGTTCAGTGCTACTCCCCTACCCTGCTTTCAGAAGCCATCGAAGTTTTTTCAACTGCCGAATGTATACAATCCTTCTGTAGGCAAATTATTTTTTTCAAAAGTTGTACAGCGTGATGAAATACCCGCCGCCTTCTTCAGCCATATAAAAAAATCAGGGAATAATATTTTGAAAAATTTTTTACGGACTGCATATTTCAAGGTCTTCGCAGAAAATAATCAGTTGTATCAGGAGAACAGCATACTCATGATGAGAATTAATAATTTCGAAGCACCTGTAAAATTTTCTTCTATGAAATATAAAATTATTTCAGGAAGAAAAATAAAAAGCAGCATTTTTACAAAAAAAGTCCACCGCTATACAACGATGGACCTGACCTATTTTAATTTAGGAATATTTTATTTATTAATAGCAGCAACACCGGGAAGCTCCAATCCTTCAAGACTTTCAAGCATCGCTCCGCCTCCTGTAGAAACATAGCTTACTTTATCATCATATCCGAACTGCTTCACAAATGCAACGCTGTCTCCTCCGCCTACCAGAGAGAAAGCTCCCTGTGCAGTCGCTTCAGCAATGCTGTCTCCCAAAGCAACAGTTCCTGCGGAAAAGTTGGACATTTCAAAAACCCCGATCGGCCCGTTCCATAAAATGGTTCTGGAATTAAGAAGGACATCATTGAACTGATCTCTTGATTTAGGTCCGGCATCCATTCCCATCCATCCTTCAGGAATTGTGTAAATGTCAGATTCTTTTCTTTCCGCATCATTACTGAAGCTTTCTGCGATCATTACGTCAGACGGAAGATAGACCTTAACATTATTCTCTTTGGCTTTTCCTAAAATCTCAAGTGCCAGCGAAAGTTTATCTTCCTCTACCAGCGAAGTCCCGATTTTTCCTCCCAAAGCTTTAATAAAGGTAAACGACATTCCCCCTCCGATGATCAGATTGTCCACTGCAGGAAGGATATTTTCTATAATGGTTATTTTAGTTGACACCTTGGATCCGCCTAAAATGGCAGTTACCGGTTTTTCACCGCTTTTCAACACTTTATCGATAGCCTCCAGTTCTTTAGCCATCAATAAACCGAAAAACTTAGTTGAATTAAAGAATTCAGCGATTACTGCAGTGGAAGCATGGGCACGGTGAGCGGTACCGAAGGCATCATTTACATAGGCATCACCCAGCTGGGAAAGCTGTTCTGCAAAGCCACGGTCTCCTTTTTCTTCCTCACTGTGGAAACGGAGGTTCTCAAGCAGGAGGATTTCTCCGGGCTTCAGTTCAGAAGCAGCTTCCTGAGCCTTCTCTCCTACACTCTCTTCTACAAATTTCACCTCCCTGCCCAGGATTTCAGAAACGTCCGCAACAATATGCTTCAGCGAGAACTCATCCTTTACTTCTCCTTTCGGTCTGCCCAGGTGAGCCATAAGGATCACAGAACCACCATCCTGAAGAATTTTATCGACGGTTGGTTTTACCGCTGTAATTCTTGTATTGTCCGTTACTTTCAGCTGATCGTCCTGGGGAACATTGAAATCTACCCGCACCAGAGCCTTTTTTCCGCTGAAATTGAAATCATTGATTGTTTTCATAAATAATCTGGAATTTTCTTTTCACAAATGTAAGATTTTAAAATTTTGAAAGCGCAGAGGCCCGGGAAAAGTTTTCAGGAAGTTTTTCAGCAAAACTCCCGGCGACCCAACACCCAATAATCAACAATTTCTTCTTTCTTAAAAAAAAGAATACGGTATTGTTGTTGAGTGATGTGAATTTCGGGGATAACTTTAGGGCAAAAAGTTGATAACATGTTTTTTTTCCTGAATTCACATCTTATCGACAATATAAAAAGCATGAAATCAGCTTTTTCACAGAGTTACTAACAAATATGGATAACTTTTCCCCAATTTGATTCTGAATAACTGATTTATGGAAAAGAGGCCGAATTCGTGCAAAAAAGTTTTTTGAACTTTCCGGAAGATTTTTCAGATTAAATTTCCATTACGAAATTTTTTTGTACGGTAAAACAATTAGTTTTCCATACTTATCCACACTTATCCACAATCCTTTTCACATTTTACCCACGAACTGCCAACAAACTTTGTGAATATTCTTACCTTTGCAGAGAAATAAATCAAAAAGAGACTTAATAAAACGGTTATGAAACGAAAAATAGCTATTGCTGCTGACCACGCTGGTTTTGAATACAAGGAAATTGTTAAGAACTTTCTTTCAGAAAGGTTTGAAATTCAGGATTTTGGAACGTTATCCACAACGAGTGTGGATTATCCGGACTTTGTACACCCCGCTGCAGCCTCTGTGGAGAACGGAGAGAACGAACTGGGAATCCTGATCTGCGGAAGCGGAAACGGTGTTCAGATCACGGCAAACAAGCATCAGAAGATCCGTTGCGCACTTTGCTGGATGCCGGAGATTGCGGCCCTGGCCAGACAGCATAATGATGCCAATATGATTTCCATCCCTGCACGGTTCATTTCCAAGGAAGTGGCGATCGAAATTGCTGAAAAGTTCCTCTCTACGGACTTTGAGGGCGGCAGGCATCAGACCAGGGTTGATAAGATTGCATATTGCTAACATATAAAAGCCTGTAAATCAATTTACGGGCTTTATTTATTAATTTATTTGTATATTTGCATCATCTGATAAGCTTTTATTCTGTTATTCCGTCTGAACAGAAATAATTCATTCTTTCTTTTTTATCTCCTGCCTATCCCTTACCGGTAACCTGATATAAACTATAAATTTAGTTATTTCATTGCAGTTATTTATGAATTCGTATTTTCTCTTTTTATCTATATTTTTCGTTTCCGCCTCTTACGGGCAGATGACCGGACAGGATCAGCATATTTCCTGCAGGATTAAGGAAATGAAAACATACTGTCTGGAGAAACCGTCTGAAATCATTTCGCTGATCCCGGAATTCTCCTCCGGAAGTATATATGGAAGGTTTGAGGATTTCAGGGAAGAATTATCTTTATTTCAGATGGAACGGATAAAGGAGAATATAAAATGTTACTCCAGAGACAGCATGGTGTACAATAGTGACCGGTCGAAAATATTGTATTCCTATAATGACCGTGAAGATCGTGCCTTCTATTATTTTCATACGCCTTATTACGTCTATAGAGGAACAGTTAAAAATCCTGAATTTCCTGAATTCAGCAAATATGATTCAACTTCCTGGAAAAACTATCTCCTTTTCTATAACAGGAAAGAGGAAGCCCATCCTGGCTATGAAGCATTTCATCACATCTTTAATTACGCGGGTACACTGATATATACTTTCCACCAGCATGGAAATGAATTCGATGAACTGACCTACAGGGAATACGACGAATCTGAAATAAAATATATTGAGGAAAATCCGGAAAAGAAAACCCGGATCTATAAAAACGGCAGGTTATACTCTGTAATAAAGATATACAGAGATTATAAAAATGGTGACAGAAAGAAGATAAAAACATTCAGAAACGGAAAATCCTATACGCTTAATGAAAATGGCGTTCCGGTTCTTACAGAATCAAAATTTAATAATAAGGACATCTCCTGTGACTGTAAAAAAGGGTTTATTACAAAAATCCGGTACCAGCCGGAAGAGGAATGTGAAAGACAGATTATTTTTGATTAAATTTACAGATAGTATCTTGTATTCTTCTGTAACCAGTCAGCGGTGTATAAAAGGCGATAGTATAAACGGCCAGGCCGGAGATCATATCTAAAATTGTAAATGTATCCTCAATACTATTTTAATGACTGACAGCTGATTCAGGTCCGGAAGGTGGTAAAAAAGAAGATTGCCTGCAAGAGAAAAAGGAATGGCCGGATTTCTGATGCCAAAACACATATGAGCAGATTTTGAATAAAATTAAATAGGGTTCCGTTCACGCAGACCCGTCAAAAAGATATAAACAGGAATAGTCCGGTAAAAATAAATCCGGAGGTCCGACAGATTAACCAATAGAAATAAAATGCCAAAAAAAAGAAAATATATAAGTCAGAAAAATGACAGCAAATTGCAGGAAATCGGGAGACTGATCCTGCGGTATATGAATGAGAATTCCACCAAAGTTTACAATTACAAGCAGATTGGGGACGGAATCGGTTACAAAAACCCCAGGCAGCGTGAACTGGTGGTCCAGTCACTCCACAAACTGCAGGCAGCCGAAAGGATAAAAGAGACGGAGAAAGGGAAATATATCATTAATCTTGATATCAAAGGCACCCTTACCGGGACCATCGACTTTAACCAGTCCGGAAATGCCTATGTCAGCGTGGAAGGCGTGGAAAATGACATCTTCATCCACTCTAAGAATGTAAAAGATGCATTGCAGGGTGATAAAGTACTGATTGTAACGTATACCTACAAAGGAAAGAAGACAGAAGGTTCCGTGCTGGAAGTGCTGGAAAGAAACAGAACGGAATTCGTGGGAACCCTTCAGCTGGTTCCTCACAAGGATTTCGGTTTCGTAGTCTGCGATAAAAAATCCATCAACACCGATATCTTTATCCCGAAAGGAAAATTCGGCGGTGCCCAGGGCGGTGACAAGGTGATTGTAAAGATGACCGAATGGAGACCGGGGGATAAAAACCCGGAAGGCGAGATCATCCAGGTGCTGGGAGCTCCGGGAGAGCATGAAACCGAAATCCATTCCATCCTTGCAGAATATGGCCTGCCCTATGAATTCCCTGAAGAAGTAGAACGGGATGCCGATAAGATCGACCGCAGCATCAATGATGAGGAAGTGGCAAAACGCTGGGACATGCGGGGCATTACGACATTCACCATCGATCCCAAAGATGCAAAAGACTTTGATGATGCCCTCTCCGTGAGAAAACTCGATAACGGAAACTGGGAAGTCGGAGTTCATATTGCTGATGTTTCACACTATGTGGTTCCGGGAACAATGCTGGATGATGAAGCCTATCAGCGGGCCACTTCGGTTTACCTGGTAGACCGTGTGGTGCCGATGCTGCCGGAAGTGCTGAGCAACGACGTATGCTCGCTCCGTCCCCACGAGGATAAATTTACTTTCTCGGCGGTTTTCGAACTTGACGATAATGCGAAAATCCATAAACAATGGTTCGGAAGGACGGTTATCCATTCAGACAGGCGATTCACCTACGAAGAGGCCCAGGAAAGGATTGAAGGAAAAGACGGTGATTTCAAAGAAGAGATCCTGGTGCTGGACCGGCTGGCGAAAATCATGCGCCAGAAAAGAATCAAAGATGGAGCCATCACTTTTGACCGCAGCGAAGTACGGTTCAACCTTGATGAAAACAATGAACCGATAGGGGTGTATTTTAAGATCAGCAAAGATTCCAATCACCTCATCGAAGAATTCATGCTGCTGGCCAACAAAAAAGTATCCGAATTCGTTTCCCTGAACAAAAGAGGGGAAATCAGTCAGAATACCTTTATTTACAGGATTCACGATGATCCGGATCCGGCCAAACTGGAATCCTTGAGGGAATTTGTGTCTACTTTCGGATATAAAATGGATCTTGCCAATACCAAAAAAGTAGCAGAGTCTTTAAATAAACTGCTGCAGGACGTCAAAGGAAAAGGTGAAGAAAATATGATTGAAACCCTGGCGATGCGGAGCATGAGCAAAGCAGTGTATTCTACCGAGCCGATCGGCCATTACGGACTCGGCTTTGATTATTACAGCCACTTCACTTCTCCCATCCGCCGGTATCCGGATCTGATCGCCCACCGCTTGCTCCAGCATTACCTGGATGGAGGCAAATCCCCAAATAAGGCCGAGCTGGAAGATAAAGCCAAGCATTGCAGTTCCATGGAAAGGCTGGCCGCCGATGCGGAAAGGGATTCCATCAAGTATATGCAGGTAAAATTCATGGAAAAACATCTGGGAGAGACTTTTACCGGTGTGATTTCCGGAGTTGCAGAATTTGGTTTTTGGGTGGAAATTCCTGAAAACGGTGCTGAAGGGCTGATCAAGCTCAGGGACCTGATGGATGATTCCTATACTTATGATGCGAAAACCCATGCGGTATACGGAAACAGGCACGGAAAACGATACCAGCTGGGAGACCAGGTGCAGATCCAGGT
>JAKOOI010000163.1 GCA_022701475.1 Weeksellaceae bacterium | reverse complement strand
TTCTACCAAGGAGGATATTTTAAAACTGTTCAATCTGAATCTTGTAGGCGCAGTGCAGATGATGAGTGCCGTGATGCCTGTCATGCGGGAAAACAAATTCGGCCAGATCATCAACGTTTCCAGCATCGGAAGTGAAATGGGTCTGCCGTTCCGCGGATTCTATTCGGCCTCGAAATCAGCATTGGATAAAGTAACGGAAGCCATGCGGTATGAAGTATATCCGTGGAATATCGAAGTATGCTCGCTCCATCTTGGGGATATCAAAACCAATATTGCGGAAAACCGGGTACGGACGAAAGTTTCGGCTCCCTACACTTCTGTTTTTGATCAAGTGTACGGACTGATGAATTCCCATGTCGGCGACGGTACGGAACCGCTGGAAGTAGCGGAATATACAGACCGGCTGCTGGAAAAAAAGAAATGGAAGGCCCATTATTACTTCGGGAAGTTCGGACAGAAAATCGGGGTACCCCTGAAATGGATCCTTCCGCAGGGCACCTATGAAAATCTGATGAAGAAATACAATAAACTGGCGTAAATTCAGTTATTTTAAAAAATTAATTAAATATATTTTAGACCGCCGGGATTTGTGGAAATTGAATTCAGTGAAAAGCATTTCAGGCTAAAGGAACTGCTTATCACTTAATCCTCAACATCAGCTTACGGTTTGAAAATCCAGCGTTTGAAACTGCTTCTCAACATATTCTTTCTCCTGTTCTGCGTCTTTGCCCACGCGCAGAAGAAGTCTTATTTCCTGATCGATTCGGAAACGAAGGTCAGGAAAAAAGTGAAAGATTCCACTGCTGCCATAAAATTCCTGGAATCCCTGGCTCAGACGAATTACTTTTTCACGCAGCTGAAAACGGTAAGGAAAAAAGGAGACAGTACGGAAATCGTATTTGATAAAGGTAAAAACTTCAATCAGACCTATGTCAGCCTTTCGGATTCTATCAGTCAGAGAATCAAAGCGCCGAGAGATTTCTTTACTAAAAATTTAGATTCCACCAAAAAGAGCATCAATAAAACCTATATCGATGACGGATTTGCCTTCAGCAGGATCAAATCCAGATACAAAGGCCGGAAGAACGGCTATCCCGTGGTAGAGCTCGATATCAATAAAAACAATAAAAGAACCATTGACGGTTTCGTAGTAAAAGGCTATACCAGTGTTCCGAAGAGATTCATTAAAAACCTGGAAAAGGAATTCAAAGGAAAAACGTATGATGACCGGAACCTGATCGCCATCAACAAAAGCTTCCAGAGCCACCAGTTCATCACCCTGGAACGCCCGCCCCAGACGCTGTTTACCAAGGATTCCACCAGCATCTACCTGTTTATGGAGAAAAAGAAGACCAACAGTTTCGACGGGGTAATCGGGTTTGGGAATGACAAGACGGAAAAATTCACCCTGAACGGTACGCTGAATGTGAATTTCAGGAATATCTTCAACAGCTTTGAAACCATTAACCTGTACTGGCAACGGAATCCGGACAAAGGGCAGACGTTCGATCTTCAGACCGACATTCCCTATCTTTTCAAATCCAATGTCGGGCTTAACATGAAAGTGAATATTTTCAGGCAGGATTCCACCTTTGCCAACGTAAAAGCGCTGCCTGCATTCTATTACCACGTGAATGCGAGGAACAAGCTCGGACTCAGAGGAACCTTCGAAAGTTCGAGCATCATCGATACCTTGTACGTTCAGGGAAAGGATTATAACAAAAAAGGGCTTGGGATCTGGTTTGAAATGACAGAGCCTGCCGACGTAGACCTGTTCCTTTACAAGACCAGAATTAATGCAGGTTATGATTACCTGACGACTACCTATACCAAAGACAACATCCGGTCTCCGCAGAACCAGTTCTACTTTTTCGGGGAACACAATTACCATATCAACGGAAACCATTTCCTCAACATCAAAGCGGAAGGTGCGATGATGGATTCCAAAATCGAGTTTTCTGCCAATGAGCTTTACCGCTTCGGGGGCTGGAATTCCATGCGGGGCTTCAACGAGAATTCCCTTGCTGCCGACTTCTATTACTACGGAGGGCTGGAATACCGCTATCTCATCGGCAATCAGGCTTTCTTCGATGTCTTCGGCCAGTATGGCCAGCTGAATAATAAATCCCTGAACGTAAGGCCCAAGCTTTACAGTGTAGGCCTCGGATTCAATTTCTTTATTCCCATCGGCCTCATGAGCTTCCAGCTTTCCAACGGGAATGAATTCGGGAATCCTTTTAAATTCAACGATATTAAAATCCACTGGGGAATCCTGAGCAGGTTCTGATAACATGCCTGGTTGACCTGCAAAATAAGATCAGGAAATTACCGGATCGGGAAGCGCTAATGAAGAAGCCGTTAGCAGTGATAACCTGCATATTGGATACAGCCTATTCTGCATTTTACAATATATGCTCATACATTTTACAAGTATGCAGCTACATATCAGCCGCTTCAAAAAGAAGGTTCTGCCGGATCTTTTACGCCCGCTTACAAAATCTTTTATGTTTTTTTATGAAGTTGATCATAATCATAATTTTTTATTCCCTAAATGTTGAAAATTGCATCAACGGAATTATTTCACACTAAGTAACTGAGCGTAAGCGGATAAATCTGAAATAGTGTAAAATACTTCATGACTGGACGGATCAATTATTTTTTACCATATCAAATCATATTATCATGAAAAAACCGAATTTTACCCTTCTCCTCCCTGTTGCCGTACTTGTACTGTCTGCCCGTTTGAGTGCACAGGATACCAATACAGACAACCACACGATTACGATTTCCGTACCGGAAGTAGCGCTTGTAGATATAGAACCGGCAGCTACGAAAAACATTACATTGGGATTCACAGCTCCCACGGAAGCAGGTAACCCGGTAGTAGCCAATGCGGCCAACAATACCCTATGGCTGAATTACTCTTCCATTAAATCCGTTGCAGACCCTACCCGTAATGTTTCCGTCCGTCTGAATGCCCTGGTGCCGGGTATCGATATCCGGGTAACCGCAGCGGCGGCCACTGGAGCCGGCGGCGGAACATTGGGAGTGCCGGCTGCCCAGCTTGTCCTCAGTGCGGCCGATCAGACCCTGATCTCCGGAATCGGAAGCGCCTACACGGGAAACGGTGCGAACAATGGTCACAACCTTACCTATTCCCTGGCACCCGGAAGTGGTCCCGGCGGTGTTGCCGCGTACGCAGACCTGCAGGCAACCGCAACCACTGTAGCCACCGTTACCTATACCATTTCAGACAACTAACTGATAACTGTGATAAGAATCAACGGGTAAAAGCTGTGATAAAGCCTTTTGTACCGTATCACCCATACCAATAAACTCAAACTTTACATGA
>JAKOOI010000102.1 GCA_022701475.1 Weeksellaceae bacterium | reverse complement strand
TATCAAAATAATCGTGGAGGAACTGCTCGAATTTTGCCAGCAGCTGGTGATTGCCGTTCTTTCGGGTAATAAATTGTCTTTCATAAAAGCGCCTGGAGTAATTCAGAAGAAGCTCGATCTGGGAAAGGATGATTTCCTGGGTGTGGATATCGATGCGGCCGCATTCCTTATCGATCTTAAAAAGAATTTCAAGCAAATCGTTTTCCTCATCTTCCGACAGGTGCAGGGCTTCGTTCACGGCATAGGAAAAGAATCCGAATCCGGAGATGGCCTGTGCCAGCGGATGCTTCAGTAAAAAATCTTCGTGAAAGATCAGGAGATAGCCTGCCGAATCGCATTCCATGGTCCTGACATCAAGATACTGGACCTGATTCGGAGCCGTGAAACTTAATACGCCTTTGTCATAATCATAGTGTTGCTGTCCGTACCGCATTTTTCCCCGGGCATTCCTTTTCAGGGCTACGCAGTAGAACCGGTTGACAAATCCTTTCCAGGTTTCATCTTCCAGGAAAATACTCTCGGACATGTTGATGACGCTTACCATCGGATGTTTGGGTTCCGGAAGGGAAAGCAGGCGGTGAAAAGCAGAAATGGACGGAATGGTATGCATAGCGGCAGATTTTATATAAAATTAATGATTTACATTCATAAACCTCATAGGTTTCAAAAAGCCTATGAGGTTTCATTAATAATCCAGAAGTCCCATACTGAATTCATCATACGGGGCACCGGTATCCGTTCCCAAAGGAACAATGCTTTCCAGTCTGGAAAGATCGTCATCACTCAGGTGAATCTGTGCTGCCTCCATATTCTGTTCAAGGTAAGTTCTCCGCTTCGTGCCAGGAATCGGGAGGATGCCTTTGCTGATGATCCACGCCAGGGCAAGCTGTGATGAGGTGATCCCTTTTTCTGACGCCAGGTCTTCCATGGTTTTTACCAGTTCTATATTTTTATGGAAATACTGTTCCTGGAAGCGGGGAATGGCCCGGCGGAAATCATTTTCAGGAAGATCTTCGATGGAGCGGATCTGCCCGGACAGAAAGCCTCTTCCCAATGGTGAATAAGCGACAAAGCCGATGCCCAGTTCGCGAAGCGTTTTCAGGACTCCTTTTTCCTCTGCAGTCCTTTCAAAGAGGGAATATTCGCTCTGAACTGCCGAAACCGGATGCACGGCGTGGGCTCTTTTTACCGTTTCCGAAGATACTTCCGAAAGACCGATATACTTTACTTTTCCTTCCTGAACCAACTCGCTCATTGCACCCACTGTTTCCTCGACAGGTGTGTTTTTATCGAGCCGGTGCATGTAATACAGGTCGATGTAATCGGTTTTCAGGTTCTTCAGGGAACGTTCCACCGATTTTTTTACATACTCCTTACGGCCGTTGATCTTCCAGGTCACCTGATCATGGTCATCGATCTCCCATCCGAATTTGGTGGCAATGGTGTATTGGTCCCGGCTGCCGGCAATGGCCTTGGCAATCAGCTGTTCGTTTTTGAACGGACCGTAGAGATCAGCCGTATCCAGGAAGTTTCCTCCCAGCTCCAGCGAGCGGTGGATGGTGGCGATGGCTTCTTTCTCGTCGGTTTTACCATACATGTCGGCTTCCCCGAAACCGGTCATGCCCATACATCCCAGCCCGATATTCGGGACGGTGAGTCCCTGGCTTCCTAATTTTACAATTGTTGTATTCATCGTATTCATATTTAATAATACAAATGTCAGCAGAACTGAGGAAACCGGTGTTTGCAAATCCCCGAATGCCGTAATCAAAATACGGATGAAAGGAGTATTACTTTTTCTTTGCCCGGGAGCCCATATAAAAACTCAGTTTTCCGCCGTTCATCATTTCAGAATGTTTCAGGGTGAAATTTTTAACCTCCTTACCGTTCAGAAGTATTTTTTGTATATACACATTCTCCGGACTTTGGTTAATGGCTTCTATCTCAAAAGTTTTCCCGTTTTCCAGATGCAGTACGGCTCCGTTTACTGCCGGGCTTCCGATGGCATAATCTTCCGAACCGGGCGCCACCGGATAAAAGCCTAAGGAACTCAGGATGTACCAGGCACTCATCTGCCCGGCATCATCATTTCCGCCCAGTCCGTCGGGAGTGGCTTTGTACTGCATTTCCAGAATCCGCCTTACCTGTGCCTGGGTTTTCCAGGGTTGTCCTGCCCAGTTATAGAGGTAGGCCACATGATGTGCAGGCTCATTTCCGTGGACATAACCGCCGATGATCCCCTCACGGGTAATGTCTTCCGTATCGGCAAAGAACTCGTCCGGCAGATGCATCGTAAACAGTTCGTCCAGCCTGGAGGCAAATTTTTTCTTTCCGCCCATCATCCGGATCAGTACATCCGGGTCTTGAGGGACAAAAAAGCTGTAATTCCAGGAATTTCCTTCAATAAAACCCTGTCCGTGCGTGCTCAGGGCATTAAAATCTTTTTTAAAGCTTCCGTCGGCCAGCCGCGGACGCATGAATCCGATGCTGCTGTCGAAATTGTTTTTCCAGTTTCCGGAGCGTTTGATAAAGGTGTTATAAATTTCCGTTTCTCCCAAATACTTTGCCAGCCGGGCAATCGCCCAGTCGTCATAAGCATATTCCAGCGTATTGGAAACCGAAGTCCCGTTTTTCTCGGCAGGGATGTAGCCTAGGTCAATATAGGATCCGATGCCTTCATAATTTCTCTTATTGGCCGTCTCTACACAGGCATGTAAAGCTTCTTTGGCGTCACCCGGGTAATTTCCTTTGATAATGGCATCGGCCACCACACTCACGCTGTGATAGCCGCTCATGCACCAGTTGTCGTTGGCATAATGGGACCAGA
>JAKOOI010000048.1 GCA_022701475.1 Weeksellaceae bacterium | reverse complement strand
GCTTTCATCAGCAGCCGGTAAGCATTCTCACCATTCTTCTGGGGTTCCAGGTAATAAGGATTCTCAAAATAAACTGAATCCACTTCTTCTTCCCGCACAAACTGGTCGATGGAAAGGATCTTGGTTTTCTCCGGGCTGGCTGCTTCATAATCGTCTTCATCCAGGATGATGTATTTGTCATCCATCAGGTAGCCTTTCACGATGTTTTCCCATTTCACTTCTTTTCCGGTGGATTCGTTCACCCGTTTGAACTTGATGTTGGAGTAATCGGACTTGTCCAGCATATCGAGATCCAGCTTGGTGGTTTCCGTTGCCGAATAGATCTTTACGGGAATATTGACTAAGCCAAAACCGATGGCGCCGTTCCAGATTGCTTTCATTGTACTGTATTTAAGGAGCAAAGTACAATGATTGTGCCGTGTAAAGGCTTATTTATCTGTGTGGTATGTTAGTTTTCTTCGTTTTCGTTTCTGTTCAGTTTCTTTATCAGATTATTTCTGATAAAGAAGTTATAACCTAAATCATATATTTTAAAATTTCCATCTCTTTGCTGAATCCTGAAAAATCTTCCATCAGTATTTATTGTTCTTTCGTAAAGCTGTATATGTTGATAATCATAATCTTTCGGTAAATCAATAAGATATTTTCCTTTAAAAGAAAGGCTTTGCATGCTGTTAGCAATTTGTTTTGAATTTAATAATTCATGAAAGAGATAAAAGGTTTCAGATTCCTTAAGAACAACCTCCTGTGTTTCTGACTTTAGTCTGTACAGCAAAACAGGATCCTTTACATCAATATATTGTAAAGGAATATTCTGATATAAATAACTAATATTACGGATCAGTCTTCTCAATTCAAAAGGCGAATCATTACCATAATTATAAACGGTTTTTACGATGTTTCCCTTTGAAACAAAAGTTACGCTTTGTGAAGATAAATCTGTGATAGAAACTCGGTATGCTGGCTGTATAGAGTTGATATCGAGATGTTGCAGTTCATTAAAGATCTCTTTTATTTTTTTATTAATAGTTACATTTTTATAAAATCCGTCTTTAGAATTATTGGTCTTACCATAAAAAAATAGATGGCCGGCTGTATTGATGATCGATGAATTTTCGGGACAGTTTCCGAAACAGGGTGACTTTGAAACGATAATTTCATCTATGGGAGGATTGTTGAATTTTTTTCCTGAAAATGGAATTAAGGTAATCTTGGATTTATCTCTTTGTTCCAGAATAATCTTTCTTCCGGTAGTATGTAAAATCTTATTTCCGGTAAATCGATTTTCTGCCGGATCGAAAATCAGCAGGGAATCACCTTTTATGGCATACTTGGTCTGTTCTCCGAAATAAAGCGTTTGATCTTTGCCAGATGCCTGATCATGGGAAAATTTAAAGAACCCGCTCTTATTGATGTAAGTCCCGTCTTTTTCAAAGACCATAATCTCCGGATCACCATTTGTAAAAGGCAATACCGGTTTTTGCGAATTCTCGTCATCGTGCTTCTCAATAGCCCATGTACCAGTTATTTTCTGCGAATATTCTTTTTCCGGATGGCAGGAAACAGCAAAAACACATACCAGGGTTATAATCATTAGTTTTTTCATAATAAAAAAGCGGAGAAAAATTTCCCCGCTTCTAATTTATGATTTTATATTCAATTGCAATTCCAGTTCATCCAGCTGTTCGCTGGCAATGGCAGCCGGCGCGTCGATCATCACGTCCCGCCCCGAATTGTTTTTTGGGAAAGCAATATAATCCCGGATCACCTCATTTCCATCGAGGATGGCTACCAGACGGTCAAAGCCGAAGGCCAGTCCACCATGAGGCGGTGCACCGTATTTAAAGGCATTCATCAGGAACCCGAACTGGGCTTCCGCTTCTTCCTTGGTAAAGCCTAGCAGATCAAACATTCTGGACTGAAGGTCTTTGTCGAAAATCCTGATGGAACCGCCACCGATTTCGTTTCCGTTCAGTACCATATCGTAGGCGTTGGCCCTTGCTTTCCCCGGATCGGTTTCCAGCAGGTGGAAATCCTCAGGTTTCGGAGACGTGAAAGGGTGGTGCATGGCGTGATAACGGCCGCTTTCTTCATCAAACTCCAATAGCGGGAAGTCGACTACCCAAAGCGGGGCAAATTCGTTTCCTTTTCTCAGGCCCAGGCGGTTTCCAAGCTCCATTCTTAAAGCTGAAAGCTGGGTTCTTACTTTATGTTCATTTCCGGAAAGGATCAGCATCAGGTCGCCTTCCTTTGCACCGAATTTTTCAATGATTTTTGCTAAATCCTCTTCGCTGTAGAATTTATTCACGGAAGATGTCTTTACTCCGTCGTTCTGGAATTTCACCCAGACCATTCCGGAAGCCCCGATCTGAGGCCTTTTCACCCAATCCACCAGCTCATCGATCTGTTTTCTGGTATAGTCGGCACATCCTTCTACATTAATCCCTACAACCAGCTCCGCTTCGTCAAATATTTTAAATTCTTTCCCTTTTACCAGGTCGTTCAGTTCGGTGAATTCCATTCCGAAACGGATGTCCGGCTT
>JAKOOI010000047.1 GCA_022701475.1 Weeksellaceae bacterium | reverse complement strand
CAGCTGTTCAAAATTCAGAGGGACTACTGGATGCGTCATTATCACTTAGGTTTCAGTTCACGAAAATACAAAAATAGGAGATATTCCCTGTGTTCATACTGCTGAAAAGCGTACCATGAAACGTTTTTTTATACCATGGTCATGGCAATTCCAGGCTGCCGGAAAGTGAATTGTCTGAGATGCTGCTTTCAGCAGGGATGAATATAGACCTCTGAAAAGTATAATGCAGGCCGGAAAAAATGGGCGGCGATCACGTACAATATAAAGCAATTGGTCAGGTGAGACTTAAATATCTGATAAGAAAGAATGTGCAAGTCCGGTTATCTGGCTATCCAGGTTGCAAAGCAGGGTGGAGCAGAGGAACGGTTTAGCTCTGACCCACCCTGTACAGGGTTTATATATCTATCTGCATAAACCCAGGTATAAGACGTCCGGAAATCTTCTGTCGATCATCAGGCAGAATTTTTTATCATTAATATAGAGGCTTCAGTATAGGGTCTTTCTTATTCTGCAGATTAAAAGACAGGCCTGCTGATCGCAGATGAGCAGGGATAGGTGTAATCTTAGACAAATGTGTAAAGGCACCGGGAAGCATATCATTTTTACCGGTTAAATAAAGTTTCCGAATTACACAGTTTTTTAATTTACTGATAATGATAGTTTTATGTATTATATTGTAAGTTTGATTTTATAAAAAATGGTATTGTCTCATTTTTTAGACAATAATCAGTAAATTTGCACCTCACAATATGATCCGGGACCATATTGAATTCACACTAGTAAACACAATTTTAGAAGAGACTTTTTTGTCATCAATTGAATTTTGATTTATAACAATATCTGAAGCCTGTGCTCCGGATATCATCAATAGATTATCATTATTGACCTGTTTTTAAAATAATTAACTAGTATATGAGAAGATTTAATCTTTTAGTATTGTTGCTTGCATTCTTCTGCATGCCGCATTTATTCCGATCGCAACAGGCTGACAGGCTGTACCTGTCGTTTGCCGCAACAGGACGCGTTTATGACATTACGGGCATCACCGGAACCGCCTCGCTTCCTGCACCAATTGCCACACCCGCACCTGCTTCTGCTGTTGACATCAGCAACCTCGCCGTGGGGTATGATAACCCGGGAGGCAATCCCGGAAGCATCGTCTTTATCCATTCCGACATTGCAGCTAACGCACCGATCTACAAGAACGGTGTAGCCATGACCCCTCCTGTTACAGGACCGAATGTACAGATAGGAGGAATCGGGACCAATAATGTACCGGGTACCTATTTCGGAAGGGTGTACGGATTCCAGTCGAGTACCAAAACACTTTACCCGATCTATCCATCCGGAGCTATCGTACCGATTACCGGTGATGCCGACTGGAATGCAGGAGCAACATTCGGAACCGATACGTTCTTTGATTACGAGAACAACATCTATACATTTCTCAACAACTCAGGGAACACTGCGAGGTATCTTTACAAAATAGCCATTGCTACCGGAGTCGCTACCAAAGCTTCCCAGATTACCGGACCCGCAGCAACGGTAGCAGGGATCCGCGGGATGGCTTACCTGAACGGGCTTGTCTATACGGCCACCCTCACCGGTGTTTCCGGCGGAACCACCAACACCATCCAAATCAACAGCATTAACATCGCTACCGGGGTATCTGCCGCTGTGGCCACTATTAATGTAGGAAGCAACTTTGGAAATCTGGATTTAGCCTCTGTACCTTATTATGTGCCCTTTACCTTTACCTGCGGCGGGGCTGCCTTCCAGGGGAACTCCACGTTCTCTACAGGCTATGCCTCCACCCGGACGGTAAGGATCCCGGTATCCAATATCTACGGACCCGGCACCTATACCATCAACGTATCGGGTACCGATTTTGCCACCACTTCGCAAACCGTTACCATTGCTTCCGGAACCACCTTTGTCGATGTCCCGGTAACCTATAACGGAACCGGTGCGGCAGGACAGAAAACCGTAACCCTCACCCTGGGCAATTCCTCCACCACCTGCGCCGTAACGGCCAATGTAGAGGCTTCTTTCGGGTGCAATGCCAATATGTACATCTCCCAGGGAAATACCCTCTACAGGGTCAATACGGCAACCAATCCTTTCACTTATCCTGCCGTGGGAACCTACACCAGCAGCATCAATTCCATCGGGATTAACCCTGTGGACGGGCTGATGTACGGAACGGTGGACGGAACCAACACCATTGTCAGGATTAACGCCTCGGGAACATTTACCCTGATGGGCGCAGTTTCCGGACTGCCTACAGGGGTGACCTTCAACGTCGGGGAGTTTGATGCCACAGGGAATTATTACGTAAAACAGTCCGGCTCCGGCACTGCCCTTTACCGGGTGAATATCGCCGCGATGAGCGCCACGGCGCTGACCCTTTCCCAGGCCATCAGCATTTCCGATATCGCCTACAGAACCGCTGATGCCAGGCTCTACAGCGTTTCCTCCGATACCGACGGAAGGCTGCTCTCGATAGACCTGACCACTTCCCCGGCCACCGTTACCTTCATCGGAAGCAACAGTACGGTAACCCCGTTCGGGGCCATGTTCGCTTCCTCTACCGGAGAAATGTACGGCTCGCTGAATACCGGCGGGTTCTACCAGTTCAACCTTGCCAACGGCCAGCGGACACTGATCTCCTCATCGCCTGCCAGCTCTTCCAATGACGGGGCGCACTGCGCCACGGCTCCCATCGCCTTCAGCGCCGATCTGT
>JAKOOI010000155.1 GCA_022701475.1 Weeksellaceae bacterium | reverse complement strand
CGGATGACCGATGAGAAGAAATTGGTATTGATATAGGGCACAATAATTCCTACGTTTTTCGTTTCCCCGCTTTTCAGCGCTTTGGCCAGGTTGTTCTGTTTATAGTTCATCTCTTTGGCGGTGGCCTTCACCAGGTCCTTGGTCGCCTGGCTGATTCTGGGATGGTCGTTCAGCGCCCTGGAAACGGTGGCCACACTTACATTGAGCTTTTTCGAGATGTCATAAATGGTGGCACTTTTTTTATTCATAGGAGTTTTTTGCAAAATGCCGCCGGATTGCGGAGGGCATACGTTAAAGACGTAAATTTAATCAAAATTCCAGCTTCGGAAAGGAATTATTCTGTCTTTTCAGGAAGATTGTGTAAACGTTTGGAAAAGAGTCTTTTCCGGCCTCTTCTTTTCTCAGTACAAGGATGTTCCAAATGGATGAAAAGACTGATTCCAAAAGTGCAGATACAGCGTATCCTGAATCCTGATTGTTCATTAGAATACTGCAGGGTGACGGATTCCGGAGATCCCCCGTAAAATAAAAAGGACAGCCTGTAAAGACGGTCCTGTAATAATGCAGATGCGGGTAGTCCGGAACGGACTAGGAGCTTGGCCAAAGGCCTTCGTACGCTGCGGTCCCGTAATTGATTTTTTCGGCACTCACCACAAAACTGATGTACATTGAGTTTTCATCGGTAGCATCGAATTCCACCTGATGCTGGATTACATATCCGTTTTCCCAGTTCAGGGTAATCAGTGTTCCTTCTTCGTGGGATTTGTTAAAGGTAATTTCACCGGAAGTCGGTTTGTATTTTCCGTTCAGCAGGGATTCCAGGATATCGGATTTTTCCGTTGCTTCGATTGTCAGTTTGATGATTGCATTGGACGGGTCTGAAGCCACGCGCCCTGAAACGTCCGTTGATCTTGATACGCTGTAGTTGAGCTTCAGTAATTTCTGTCCTTCACTGCCGTTGAATTTTAAGATTCCTCTTGAATTTAATGCCATGATCTGTAAATTTTAAAATGTTAATATTCTGATACGTGATTGATTTTGTATAACCCAAAGATAATGAGGGATTTTTTACGGACATCAGTTTTATTCCATTATCTGAAAATTTGTAGTAGTTCTACGATTTGATGTCGTAGTTTTACGACAGGCTGCTAACATCCGAAATCAGCAGGGGGCCGATGCCTGCATTTCTTTCTCAAAAAATACAGACCGCATTACTTTACTGCCCGGCGATCCTGTTTTCTTATTCTATTTAACAAGATACGGGATGATAAAGGCCTCCAAAATGCTTTCCGGAGCAATAAATAATATCCATTCTCAGCAGATCAGCAGCAGCCGGTATTCGCCTTCATTTTCTGCGGGTGCCCTGTGCACACAGGGCAGTACCTTCTGCTGGGGATGATCTACGGCGAGCCGCCAGAGATGGCCGTTTCCCAGATTGACGGGCTGCGCATCAGGCTGAGCCTGGTAATGGAGATCAAAAAAACATTCTTTTAGGAAATCTTCAAATTCTGCCTCCGGACCGTCATGTAGCCTCCGGAGCTTTTCCCGGATTTCAGGGATCAGGATTTTCTGTGTCACCTGATCATTGGCAATGATATCACTGGCAGCACCGTGATAGGTGCATAGGAATGTATCAGTTCCTATCGGCGAACGGTCTACATGATAAGAATACACATCGGTGGAGAAAAAATCCAGTTCTTCGTCCTTCTCGTAGCATTTCAGTAAATTCAGGGAAGGCAAGGCACCGCAACCGGTAAGCAGCTGAAGGTCATTAAGGATGATTTCCCTTGCTGTATTTCCCTGTTCCGAAAGGGATAAGGCCAAAAGATCTTCAGCAGAAATTTCGGTAATATCTTCTTCCAGCTGAAGCTGGGATACAATTTCCTTAAAATCTCCGGCCAGGCTTCTCTGCCAGCACAGGGCATTCATAGGCCCGCTGAATTCCGTATGAAGCAATCCGGAAAATGAGGAGACCACACCTACCTGCGGATAATCGGACAATGGATAATCGGAAAGGAAACTCATACTGTCAAAATTAGCTGCAAAGATAGTAAAGAGATTTTGATAGTATGATTGCTGCGTATGGGTATGACTGATACCGGAAGAAAGAAACCGGGGGGCTTTCCTGTCATGTCAGCATCGGGCCTGATAAAACCTTACTCAATCGTAACCGAATCCTGAAGGGCTCCCTTTTCATTACCTTTCAATTCATGTATGATTTCAGGCATAAAAAGTCGTACATTTACTTCTGTGGTATCAAGATTGATAAGTACTAACGGAACATTTTATGATTGGCTTTTACCTTATGTAAATCTCCATTACGATATAATCTTCCGGACTGTATACAATCAAAAAACCATCCGGAAAATCACAGCAATGCATATGAAAACCTTTAGTCCAGAAAACAGATCCGTGCAGACAATAGAGATTGTCAGAATGAAAGGGAGTGATGGTATTTCCTGTACTGATGAGGTTTCAGTGGAGGAACCGCTTGAAATCAGGATTTCATTTGAATCGGAAGGGGAAAGGCATACCCGGAATATTTCCGTTACCATGCGCACGCCCGGAAATGATGCTGAACTGGCACTGGGATTCCTGTTTACGGAAGGGATTATCTCAGATCCGCAACAGGTTAAAAGGATATCCCACCTGCCGGCAGCCTGTTCCATAAGCACCGGAAACGTCATTACCGTTGAGCTTGCCGGCGGATGTATACCGCAGCTGATGAATGCGGACCGGAATTTTTACACCACTTCAAGTTGCGGGGTTTGCGGCAAAGGGTCTATTGATGCGATCAGAACCGTCAGCCCTTTCCGGGATACTGAAAGGAAAAAGCAACGGGTCACCCTTGCTGTCCTTTACCGGTTGGCGGAAGAACTGCGGACCTTTCAGAATAATTTCAGCACAACCGGCGGAATCCATGCTTCCGGACTGTTTGATACCGGCGGCCATCTCCTGATCCTGAGGGAAGATGTAGGAAGGCATAACGCACTGGACAAGCTGATCGGGAGTGCTTTGCGTAACGGACAGCTGCCTCTGGGGGAACAGATTCTGGTCCTGAGCGGAAGGGCCAGTTTTGAACTCATCCAGAAAGCAGCGATGGCAGGAATTTCTGCGGTGGCAGCTATTGGCGCTCCATCAAGCCTGGCGGTAGAGCTGGCGAAGGAGTTTGACATGACCTTACTGGGATTTCTCCGGGACAACCGGTTCAATACGTATAATGAAAGCAGCCATATTGAAATCATTATGGAATGATAGTAAAAACAGACGCGGATTTTTAGATAAAAACGGCTTATCATGAGGAAAAGAGACTACAGAAAAGAAGGGATCAGCCGTGTGTTCCGTCAGATCAGCTCCCTGTTTTTCCCTGCGCTCCGGAAATACAGAGCAGTAAATAAAACTTTATGTTATATGATGGCAATACACACTGCAACAGATCATATACTGAAATAACAGCATCACAATGAAAATAAGAATAAAAGACAACAGCATACGTTTCCGCCTTTCCCAATCCGAAGTGACGGAACTGGGATCAGCAGGGAAAGTATCCGGTTATACCGAATTTCCAGGTCAGACCCTTACCTATGCCATCGAAATAACGGAAGACCATTTGCTTTCCACAGCATTTGCTGAAAACAGGATCGTCCTCAGGATGCCGGCCGCTATGGTGGAAGAATGGATATCTACGGAACGCATCGGATTCGGCGGGCAGGCCGGAAAAGTGAAAATATTGGTTGAAAAGGACTTTGTGTGCCTGGACAATACCCTTGAAGATCAGAGTGACAATTACCCGAATCCCAACGCTAAATGCTGACCCCATTTTTATCACCACAATATTATGGAAAACAACAGTTTAAATAAAAAGAAGGGCGATTCCGGCCCGTCACCTGCAGCACAGCCGCCTTACCGTCTGTCAGGGCTGAAGCTTACTACTCCTGAAAAATGGGCTGCCGGGGCACCGGCCGTCATGCATTCCATACAGCAGCTCGTACGGGATGCTTCCTCGCTGCGGGGCGGAAGGGCGCTCTTCAGCATGAACCAGTTCGGCGGTTTCGACTGTCCCAGCTGCGCATGGCCCGATCCTGACCGCGACCGGTCCCCGGTAGCGGAATATAGCGAAAGCGGGGCAAAAGCTCTTGCCGAAGAAGCTACTTCAAAAAAGATCGGACCTGATTTCTTCAGGGAAAACTCCGTATACGATCTTTCAAAAATGACCGATTATGAAATCAGCCAGCTCGGAAGGATTTCCGAGCCGATGTATCTTCCCAAGGACGGAACGCATTACCAGCCCATCAGCTGGGACGGTGCCTTTGAAAAGATCGCCGGAAAGCTCAACAGCCTGGAATCGCCGGACGAAGCCATGTTCTATACCTCCGGAAGAACCAGCAATGAAGCCACCTGGGTCTACCAGCTCTTCGGAAGGGAATTCGGAACCAATAATTTCCCTGACTGTTCCAATATGTGCCATGAAACCTCCGGCTATGCCCTGACCCGCTGCATCGGCTTTGGAAAAGGAACGGTGAAGCTGGAAGATTTTTATGATACCGACCTCATCATCATCATCGGCCAGAACCCCGGAACCAATTCCCCCAGAATGCTTTCCGCACTCACTAAAGGAAAGAAGAACGGCGCCAATATCATGTCCATCAACCCGCTTCCCGAAGCCGGGCTTATGGCCTTCAGGGATCCTCAGAAGCCACTGGCCCTTATCAGCAAGCCTTTTGAACTGTCAGACCTCTACCTGCCGGTAAAAATCAATGGTGATATGGCCTTACTGAAAGCGCTGCAGATCCTGCTCCTGGAAGAGGAAGAAAAAAATCCGGGCAGCGTAATCGATCATGATTTTGTAAATGAAAAGACCGGCGGCTTTAAGGAGCTTACCGAAGAACTGAAACGGTATGACCTGAATTTCCTGGCAAAAGAATGTGGCATTTCCCTGGAAAAGCTGAGGGAAGCTGCGCAGATGATCGCGGTCCGGAAAAGGATCATCATCTGCTGGGGCATGGGCATTACCCAGCAGCATAATGGTGTCGATATGATCTACAATATCGTCAACCTGCTCCTGATGAAGGGAAGCATCGGCATCCAGGGCGGCGGGTTGTGCCCGGTGCGGGGACACAGCAATGTTCAGGGAAACCGTACCCTGCTGGTCAATCACAAGCCTACGGAAGAACAGCTGGATACACTGGAGAAATTTTATGGCTTCGAGCCTCCGCGGGAGCATGGCTATGATGTAGTTAAAGCGATTAAGGCAATGCATGAGGAAAAAGTGAAGTTCATGTTCTGTATGGGCGGCAATCTGCTGTCTGCCGCTCCGGATACCACCTATACAGCAGAAGCGATGCGGAAGTTGGAAATGTCAGTCCTGGTATCGATCAAGCTTAACCGCGGACATCTGATCCACGGAAAGGAAGCCCTTATCTTACCCGTTATTTCCCGGAGCGAGAAAGATATTGTCAATGGAAAGCTGCAGTACGTCAGCACCGAAAATTCCATGGGTGTTGTGGAATCGTCAAAAGGAGTGCTGGAGCCTGTTTCGGAACACCTTATCAACGAAACCCATGTCGCCTGCAGAATGGCAAAAGCCGTGCTGGGAGAACGCTCGGTGATCGACTGGGACCGGTTCATCAACAGCTATGATGCCATCCGCGATGATGTTTCAAAATGTCTTCCCGGTTTCGAAAACTACAACGAAAGAGTGGTACGGGACGGCGGCTTCTACCTTCCGAACGCCCCACGGGACGGGCAATTCAACAGTGAGCATTTCCCGGGGAAAGCAGCCTTCAGCATCACTCCGGTTCCCGATAATTCGCTGGCCGACGACGAGTACCTGATGGCAACCACCCGTACCCACGATCAGTTCAATACCGTAGTCTACGGACTGGATGACCGTTACCGGGGAATATTCAATGAAAGGAGAATCGTGATGATGAATGAAAAGGACATCGAAAATGCCGGATTGAAAGAAGGGGAGAAAGTTGATCTTTTCAATTATGATGACGGCATTGAACGTATTGCACCGCTGTTCCTTGTTGTGAAATATGCCATCCCTCAGAAGAGTACCATGACCTATTTCCCGGAGACCAATGTCCTGGTTTCCATCAATAATGTGGTGGACGGAGCCAATATGCCGGCTTCCAAATATGTACGCATCAAAATCCGGAAGCACGATCCTGAGATCTATCAGAAAATCGGTGAACATATTGCCGCTGCTGCCGGAACAGCCCAGAAATAAATTATATTTCAATGCACGAATGGAAGAAGCTCTGTTTGTGCATTGAATTTTTATTTAAGTTGATAAGAATATGTAATAATTAAATATCTAGTAAAATTTAAAAGCCTTTTAAGATAACTGGAAAACTTGTATTTCTTACTTATCTGGTTTTTTAAAATTAAGGTTTTATTTTGATAATTTTATTTTCCTTGAGAATAACAATCTCACTGTTGTTTTTTCTTTTGAATTCTACCATTTTTTCGTACGCTTTTTCGAGACCCTTTACTATTTTATCCCGTTTTTCTTCTCTATTTTCTTGAGTCATATTTATTTTTTAATTCATTAAATTTTACTTCATTCCAAACTGTAATTTTTTCATTAAGATTTTTTTCAGCAATCAATTCATGATTTCCTTCAGAATTATCGAATAGTAGAGCATAGTCAACCATCGGAAGATAAATGGAAAAAAGATTTTTAATTCCATTTATATATCTTCTTTCTATTACATCTTCAGGAATATAGTGTCCACCTTCTTTAACCCTTGCGGGCTTGTAAAATTCTTTGCTTGTAAGTTTTTGTGGCTAAAGTGGTCTCAAATGCGAAATTTTTATTTTGTTCAAATAATTCATCGATTCGCTTTAACATAATTCGTCCTGCCTCAAGAGCAACTTTTTCGGGCTGAAACGGAGAAAGACCTTTTGCAATTTCATCAGCATTTACAAATTCATTACACTCCAAAATTTCAGGTAAAATAGTAAAGGATGCCGTTGTTTTTCCGGCGCCATTACATCCTGCAATAATGTAAAGATTTTTTTCATCCATAGATACAAATTTAACATTTAATTTATAATGTATCCATAATCTTTTAGATTGTAGTAGAGTTTAATTTAAAAAATAATATTTATAATATGATTTTTTGATATGAATACATATAAATATCCACTTCATCAGATCAGTCTGCTGATCCCGCTTTGCTTCCTCGTCTTATTCACGGATAAAATAAAAACTTTGTATTAAAAAAGATCTGCACCATCCGCAAAATCTGTATGCGACATCCGGTTCACCAGGAGTTCTCAATGATTTGCCGAATCTCTTCCGCCTCTTCAGGTGTATTAACATTTCGCAGCACTTCTGGATTTTCGGGTTTCAGCAAAAGAACATCATTGCTCATCAGAAACTTCCTGGGCGAACGGCTTCCGGTTTTTAGGAAATCCGAAAGCATCGGAAAACTTTTGGGCTCCCAGATGGCAGCCAACGGCTCCGGACCTCCGTCCGCCGGACTCTCATAAACCGTAGCGGTCTTTTCCGGATCCCTGGACCGGACCAGGAAGTCCAGCGCCTTCCCGTCCAGCAGCGGCAGATCACAGGCAACCACCAGCCAGGCCGTCGCCTCCCGGGATTGAAATGCCGAAAGGATTCCTCCAACCGGCCCCATTCCGGGAAAGGCATCAGGAAGCGCTGCATAGCCTTTACTGATCTTGTCCAGTTGGTCGGGACGGCATGAAATGGATACGGCACCGCAGAATTTTGACAGCAGGTCTGCCATGGCATACTGCTGTTGCTTTCCGTGCCATCGGAGTTCTTCCTTGGCGGTTCCCATGCGGGTGCTTCTTCCGCCGGCCAGGACGAGGCCGTAGAGTGGCGATGGAGTAAGCTCTTTAAAGTTCATACTACAGGATTTCATTTAGCTTTTGCTGTTGTACCGCTTTCTTGTCATTATTGTCTGGCCTGTCAACGGGCAGCAGCCGGCTGTATTTTCCGGTTTTTCCTCCGGAATTCCCAAAGATAAAGAAATATTAGCGTTTCCGGAGGCTGGTTTGAAGGGACTTAGCCGGCTATCCATGCATTGATGACGTAACCGGAAAACTGCGGGGCCGGATGTGTCGTATATAAAAGGTAAGCGGCCGGATCTTTCCTGCTACTTTTTTAAGGCTGCTTCAGAAAACAACCGTTCAACTTTTAATCTTTATTTTATGGCATTATTCATTTTCATCATCATACATTGGTATGCGTCGCTTTTTTTTCAATCGGTTTTCCATCACCGGTATGCGGCCCATAACCTGTTTACCATGTCAAAATTCTGGGAGCGCGTCTTTTACCTGGGCTGCTTCTTTACACAGGGTTCTTCGTACATCAGCGCCTATACGTATGGTCTGATGCACCGCCTGCACCATGCGCATACCGATAAGCCGGAAGATCCCCATTCGCCTCATAACGACCCGAATCCTTTTCTGATGA
>JAKOOI010000596.1 GCA_022701475.1 Weeksellaceae bacterium | reverse complement strand
CTTCCTTGGATCAAAAGTATTTTCACGGATGATCGCCACTCCTTATCATCAGTGGACTATAAAAATCTTTGATTTTTTAAAACTGTGGTGCGCTTTACAACACAAAGCTTTCCACCTTTTCTATCCGGCACGAATATCTTTTGTGACTTTTGCGGTTAAAAGCGTGGCTTCGGCTCCGCTCAGTCACCGGATGCCGTGCCTTATTATCAGGGAGACTATAAAAATCTTTGATTTTTAATCTGATGTGTTCTGAAATGTTTTCAAAGTATTCATCTAGAATCTCATGTGTCTTATGTGTTAAAATAGCTTTCATGACTTTTGACTTCGTCGAACCTTCGGTTTGCAGTTAAAAAGCATGGCTTCAAGTGCCTCAGCCGCCGGAAAGCCGTTCCTTATCATCACCGGACTATAAAAATCTTTGATTTTTAATCTGATGTGTTCCGGAATGTTTTCAAAGTATTCATCTAAAATCCCACGTGTCTTATGTATTAAAAGCTTTTGTGATTTTTGACTTCATCGAACCTTTGGTTTTAAAGTTAAAGCTGTCACGTATTTTCCACAATGATGTGTTGCTTCGGCAACTTCAGCCATGATGGTATCCTATGCAGTCATCGCATTATAAAAATTAAAGTTTTTTTAAGTTTTTTTGAGCGAAATATTTTCATGCATTCATCTTACACCTCATTTTCGTCATATGCTTTAATACTTTTTGTCACTATTTTGATTTTGCCGAATTTCCGGCTTATACCCATTATCTTTCTCTTGGCAAATATCCATTCACTTCATTTACAGGCATCTATTTAACATAATAAAATATATCACATCTTTTTAGACTTAATACAAATTAATTTTTATATTTACACCGTTAGACAAACAAAAAACGATTTATCATGAAAAATTTCAAAAAGCTTTTAAGAGAAGAGCTGAAAAGTCTTAATGGAGGAAAATTTTTTGGCTCCACCTGTGTAATTAAAGTAGTAACTGCTGACGGCCAGAGTATAGCGCATCCGCAATATTTCTCAGGAACCAATCAGGAAGCATCTGCCGCTGCAAATAATGAATGTCTGAGATCACTGCAGAATGGCGCAACCAAATGCGGGTATGACTGTGCTTATGACGGGTATGGCAACTAACCGGATCTATGTCAATTCAGGCAGGCTTTTAAGCCTGCTTCTTTTATTTATCACCGTCTGCTGCAGCAATGCTGAAAAAGAAGCTGCCGGAAAAAACGCGGAACCGAAAGAGCTGATCAGCACCAGAACGATGCATAGTGATTCCCTGGAAATAACGGTGAAAAATATACCGGCCGGCAACAAAGTAAGTTTTTTCTACGAAGGTGAACATCTGGGCATTGAGTATATTCATTTTGAAAACACTACAGCAACAACTCAGTCCGTCACCAAAAAAATCCTGAAAACTACAGATTACAACCTCGCCCTTTATTACAGGACTTTTTCATCCGTAAACCATAAAAATATAAGATTTTATTACGATTATTTTCTGGATCCGGCTGTCCATACAATGGTATTTACAATGGAGGGCCCATATGGTGACCTGAAACTGCAGGATCATGACGGGAAAGTAATCCGATATGATGATATGACGAACGAATATGAAAAGATAAATAATAAAACCAACCGCGCGTCAGCCATCGAAAAAATCAGTAAATTAGAGAATCTGTATACCGTTTTTAGAAAGAAATTTCCTGATAACGAACATCAGCTGATCAATGATCTTTCCTTCCACACGCAGTTGTCGGTAATATCTCCCGGTGATAAAAGGATAAAAGCATACCTGGAGCATATCACTGATCCTATCTGGAGCCGCGATATATCATTGTTGATGTACAATTATCTGACTGTCAACAAAGATCAGATATATCTACTGGCATTAAACCAGAGCAGGAACGATACCTATAACAGATTAATAGAGATTGGCATTGCCTGGCATCTCCGGCAATTCAAAGAAAGTGACAGGAGGTACGCGAACTATGATAAAAACGTACAGTGGTTTAAAAACACAGCCTATTATAAGAAGAATAAATTGGAATCGGACCAGTCTTTATCTGTTGAAAAAGAAGATCTCAATGCTTTTAAAGCTGACCTGTTTTCATTTGATATTCATGATGGTAATACGATCAGAAAAATTCAGCATCTGATCGCTGATCATACTTCTCCCTACTACCTGCTGGATTTTTGGGCGACCTGGTGTGCTCCATGTTTACAGAATATAGAAACCATGCATACGATGCAATTGCCTGCAGATATTGAAGTCATCTACATCAGTATGGATAAGACAAGAGACCGTGAAAAATGGAGTAAAAAATCCAGGGATCTGGCACTCTCCAATTCTTATCTTTTTGCTGAAAGCCAGCATAACAAAAGTGTCATTAAGAATATAAGCCTGAATCAGCTTCCCCGGTATATATTGGTTGATAAAGATTACAATATCCTGCATTTTGATTTTGCCGTTCCCCAGGATTCTGATTTCTTAAAAGAATTAAAAATAATAACTCATGGTACTTTGGAAAAATAAAGCAAAGGGGAATTGGCATATCTCACCCAGATCTAAAAACTTTTATCTCCTCTACTCAGCATCGGGCACGTAACTTCTTTATCCGGCATGCCTATTTATCGTGATTTTTAACCGGACCGAACCCTTGGTTTGCACCTAAAATCATTCTGTTCAGCTGATTTCCCTCAGTTAAAAAGATTGGACATCCGCAAAGCTGCAAGGAATACTCACAACATCCGTGGTATAAGGCGCAAGGAATTTGACGAAGTCAAATCTTTATGCTGCTGCATGATAACTGTTGTTTTACAACTTCTGTATCATGAAAACCAGTCAGCGTTCCGGAATTTTATCTCTGATAAAATCTTTGCGTCTTTTCACGTAAAACATTCAAAATCTCTTGATCTTTATGTCCTTGCGCCTAGCGTTTTTCCAACAACAGAACTTTGGTTTGTGGTTGAAATCTTCCTTGGATCAAAAGTATTTTCACGGATGATCGCCACTCCTTATCATCAGTGGACTATAAAAATCTTTGATTTTTTAAAACTGTGGTGCGCTTTACAACACAAAGCTTTCCACCTTTTCTATCCG
>JAKOOI010000573.1 GCA_022701475.1 Weeksellaceae bacterium | reverse complement strand
CCATGCTCTAATTTTAAAAATCAATCTTAAATATAATCATTCCTGAATGTATTCTTGTGTAAATATCTTTAAAATGGATATTTATCATGAGTTTGAACGTTTATTTTTTATATTTTTGTCTAAATTTTTATAGGAAGAAATAATGAAAAAAGTATTAGCAATCGCATTTATCGGAGGTTTAGTAGCAGCAAGCTGTTCAAAAAAGCCAAATCATGACTTACAGGACAGTAACACGATGCTGCCTGAACCGGATGCTCCTACCGTAGTGGATTCCACTGCCAGAAAGACGGAGGCCGTAAAAGTAAATGCTGCGGAATCTTTACCTGCCGGCGAAGCAAAACCGGATACGCTTACCAAAAAATAATGAGGAAATTTTTTCTGGCGGGAAGCCTCGTATTGCTGGTCTTTTCCTGTTCTAAAAAAGAAATGCCTGTGGAGAACAGTATTTCTCCCGGAACATCTGCTGTACGGAATACTTCTGCAGGCAACCTTTCCGGAGAACAGATCATAGAAACCCTTGACTGTTCAGGATGCCATTCGGTAACGGAGAAAATGGTTGGACCCTCCTACCGGGAAATTGCAGCAAAGTATACGGATAAAGATACTGAATTGCTGGCCTCCAAGATTATTGAAGGCGGCAGCGGGGTCTGGGGCGGCGTACCGATGTCTCCTCATCCTCAGGTTTCTAAAGAAGATGCCCAAAAAATGGTACAGTATATTTTAAGCCTGAAAAAATAAGGCATGACTGAAAAGTCCAACCTGCATCCCAGGAACCTCCACCGGCATCCGTATGATTTCGATCAGCTGATTTCATGTGTGCCGGAGTTAAAACAATACGTATATGTGAACGCTTATCAAAGTGTAACAATCGATTTCAGCCTTCCGAAGGCTGTTAAACTGCTGAATAAAGCGTTGTTGTTGCATTTTTATAAGGTTCAGTATTGGGATATTCCCGATACCAACCTCTGTCCTCCCATTCCCGGCAGGGCAGATTACATTCATTACATTGCCGATCTGTTGGCTGAATCTTTCGGTGAACTCCCCGAAGGCCAAAAGATAGATGGACTTGACATCGGAACGGGTGCCAATCTGGTATATCCTTTAATTGCGCACCGCTCATACGGCTGGACCATGGTCGGAACCGATATCAATGCAGACTCTTTACGCAACGCAGCGCAGATCCTGGATCGGAATCCCGATCTGCTGTCCGTTATCCGTCTAAAGAAACAGCCGGATGCGGATCATATCTTTAAAAATATCATTGAACCTGAGGACCGTTTTGCCTTTTCCATGTGCAATCCGCCTTTCCATGATTCTGAAGCTTCCGCCTTAAAAGGAAACCTGAGGAAAACAAAAAACCTTACCCAATCGAAGATCCGAAAACCGGTACTGAACTTCAGCGGGCAGCAATCTGAGCTATGGTGCGAAGGCGGCGAACCGGCATTCATTGCAAAAATGATCAGTGAAAGCGTGCTGTATTCTTCACAGGTTCTGTGGTTTACCTGCCTGGTTTCCAGAAAGGATCATCTTGCAAAACTCATGGCTCTTTGCAGGAAAATAAAAGCCGCAGATTTCAGGGTGATTGAGATGGCGCAGGGACAGAAGGTAAGCCGGATGCTGGCCTGGACATTCGTGCCACGGCATAACCGCAGAACCTGGCCTCACGCGAATAAGAGGTAAGCGCCCTACAGAGCATAAGGCGCTTGGGAATTGTGTTTCTAGAATCATATTAAAATATGCTGACTGCAGCATTGGAACTTTTAGCTTTCTGAGCCATACGCGGCCTGTTCACGCTGATTACCGGAATTTTCCTTCTTATGAATATCCTGATATGCATTCCGGAAATAGAAATAGAACGTTGCATTTTTATGTAAACAGTTCATAACCGGCGGTATATTCAAAGATAGAAAATAAATTTTATTTTAATTCATTAATTTGTGATTTTTTTTGTTTTCAAGTGAATTTGTTATAAAATGAGGTATATGGCAGGTTATTTCGTATAATATTTCGGCTTTTGACCCCGAGTGTCCAATATGGGACAGATTATAATAAAATTCATATTATCTTATATAAACAGGATGATATGTGGATTGCATGTCTCATCTCAAGCTGTATTGAGAATGTACAGACCGATAAAATAGGATGATGGTTCATTAAGGTTAAATACGATCTTAAAACAGCAGGTCTTTTTCTGTTTCCGGCCAATCTGTATTGCTTACCAGCCACTAAACCCGGCGCATACCAGACATCACCGGATTTACATCGACTTTTAAACTTGATTATTATAAATAATCACTAAATTTGTACGCTTTTAGAAAAATAAGAAATGCAATTATCAGAACAAGAAATCATTAGAAGAGAAAAGCTGAGTAAGCTTGTTGAAATGGGAATTGATGCATTCCCGGCGGATGAATATGTAATTACGGATACCACAGAATCCATAAAACAGGATTTCGCAGAAAGTAAACAGGTGAAGATTGCTGGGAGACTGATGTCCAGAAGAATTCAGGGAAAAGCTTCTTTTGCTGAATTGCAGGATTCTACAGGCAGGATCCAGGTGTATTTTAACAGGGATGAAATCTGTACCGGTGAAGATAAAACGTTATACAATGAAGTCTATAAGCATCTTCTGGACATTGGCGATATCATTGGGATAGAAGGAGAACTGTTCAATACGCAGGTAGGTGAAAAGACCGTACTGGTAAAGAACTTTACGCTTCTTACCAAGTCTTTACGACCGCTTCCACAGCCGAGAACCGATGAAAACGGAGTCGTATACGATGCGTTCAACGATCCGGAAATGAGATACAGGCAGCGTTATGTAGATTTAACCGTTAACCCTCAGGTAAAAGAGGTTTTCGTTAAGAGGACAAAGCTTTTCAATGCCATGAGGACTTTCTTCAACGATGCCGGATATTTCGAGGTGGAAACCCCGATTTTACAGTCGATTCCCGGAGGAGCAGCCGCAAGGCCGTTTATTACCCATCATAATGCCCTGGATATTCCGTTATATTTAAGGATTGCCAATGAACTCTACCTGAAAAGGCTGATTGTCGGCGGTTTTGACGGGGTGTACGAATTTTCCAAAAACTTCAGGAATGAAGGGATGGACCGTACCCACAACCCGGAGTTTACGGCTATGGAGATCTATGTAGCTTATAAAGACTACAACTGGATGATGGATTTTACCGAAAAGTTGCTTGAGTTCTGCGCCGTACAGGTCAACGGAACCACCAAAGCCAATTTCGGGGAATATGAAGTGGACTTCAAAGCGCCTTACCAGAGAATTTCAATGACCGATGCCATCCTGAAGTTCACCGGTTTCGATATTACCGGAAAAACAGAGCAGGAACTCTTCGATTTTGCAAAATCCATCGGAATCGAAGTGAATGAAACCATGGGAAAAGGGAAGCTGATCGACGAGATTTTTGGTGAAAAGTGTGAAGGAAACTTCATTCAGCCGACCTTCATTACCGATTACCCGATCGAAATGTCACCGCTGACGAAAAAGCACCGAAGCAAAGAAGGACTTACCGAGCGTTTCGAACTGATGGTTTGCGGAAAAGAAATTGCCAATGCCTATTCCGAGCTGAATGACCCGATCGATCAGAGAGAACGTTTCGAAGATCAGCTGAAGCTGTCCGAGAAAGGAGATGATGAAGCAGGGCAGTTCATTGATGAGGATTTCCTCAGGGCCCTGGAATACGGAATGCCGCCGACTTCAGGACTCGGAATCGGTATGGACAGGCTGATCATGTTCCTTACCAATAATGCTTCCATTCAGGAAGTGCTGTTCTTCCCGCAGATGAAGCCGGAGAAAACCGTTCCCCAGATCGAACTCGGAGAAGATGAAAAGGTAATCCTTGAAATCCTGAATTCCCGCGAAGAACCGTTCCTGCTGGCCGAGGTAAAGGAAAGAAGCCAGCTGTCCGGAAAGAAGTGGGACAAGGCTTCCAAAACCTTAACCAAAAACAACCTGGTGAAGGTAGAGAAAACGGATGAGCAGGTTTTCATGAAACTCATGTAATACTCATTATTTATAAATATAAAGGTCATCTTCGGATGGCCTTTACTGTTGGTGATTCTTCTATTTAAAACTAAAACCAATGCTTAAGAAAATTAAAATTAACCAGACCATACCGGTATATTCAGACCACAAAGAGAACTCAGAAACCGGAGTCTGTTTATATAATGGCAATATCATTGATTTTAACCGTGTTAAACATCGGAATGGGATTGACTGGATTGAAATTTTTTTTCATAACAAAAAGGCTTACATCAAAAAAGATTTTTCCAAAATCTATATCCTGAAGAGAGCAAAGCTGCTGGATGATGCCTGTACAGTCATTTTTTATCAATCTAAAAAAAACGGAGATCATGATTTTCATGAAATGTTTACGATACACCGGTTTGATGACAGAAACCAGGAAGCCGTAGTTATAAAAAGAATTTTTGCCGAATCAGAAAAAGAACAGTCTGTTACCCTGTATTATGATCCGGAGGAAGCTGATGTTTCCAAACGGATTTTTGCAAAGGGAGAGGAAATGATTATTACCGGTAAAAAAGGATTGTTTCTGGAAGTTTTGTATGGGAGGAAGTTAGGATATGTTTTATCAGACGTCTCTTATTATGAATTAAGAAACAGGTGGATGTTTATTGTGGCAATAATAATTACCTCAGGAGTTTTTGGAGGATCACTTTATGCAATGATTGAAAGCGGATGGTATGTCAGAGGTGCTTTACTTGCTATTCCTGTAGTTGTTATCAGCGTAATTATTATAACAGTTTTGAAACTCATTTTAAGTGCAAATACCGTTGTTTTTAATCATATCAGAAAGAGGTTCTGAGCAGAGTTCTATGCGGAAGTTACCGGAATCATATTGATGAATCTCCTGGATTAACCGGAGAAACCTGTGACATGCTATAAAACATTTTCCATCATATAGCGCAAAAACCCCTCCGCAATTAAATTATGGAGGGGTTTTTATTTAAAGGGAACTGTTTATTTCACCGGCGTTTCCGGTTTTGCCGTATCGGTCAGCTGTCGCCGCCTTTTGCTGAAGGAAACCATCAGGTAAAACAAGAACGGCAGGATAAATACGGAACCTAAGATCAGTGCCCATCCGAGGGCCGTAATCGTTTTCGGAGCGGCTACATGTTCCAGCAGGGAAAGTTGCTGCCCGTTCCCGAACAGGATAATATCGGGGTTATGCTGGTAAGTAGCGGCTACCAGGATCATAATGATCTGGAAACCGGCCAGCGCACGTACGGCCAGCAGTTTACCGGTGTGCATGGCCCTGAGGATCAGCAAGAGGCAGATGGTGGCAAAGGTAGTCGCCATAATACCCAGCGGCTTGGAAAATACCCACATCACCAAAGGAATATCCGAAATATAAGCTGTTAAAAAGACCAGGAGACCCGTAATCACGACGAAAACCATGGTCTGCTTGGATTTCCGGATCATCAGTTTCAGCTCCATACGGTCTGCCGTTTCACGCAGGGCAAAGATCGAGGCAAGATAGGCACAGAGGGCAGTTGTAAAAAAGCCTACCGAAACACCGAACCAGGTCAGCCAGCTGAAAATATAGAGATCCGGGAAATTATCGGCTTCCGGATGGATGGACCGGGAAATGGTGGCAGCCGCAATCAGCCCCAGGAAAAACGGCGTCAGCAGGCTCGAGAAATAAAAAATCTGGGTGTATACTTTCTGCCATTCATCTTTTACGGCATCATAATGCCGGAAGGTGAACGAGGTTCCCCGGGCGATAATCCC
>JAKOOI010000556.1 GCA_022701475.1 Weeksellaceae bacterium | reverse complement strand
ATGGATACGTTATTCCCGATATTCAGCGGATGTTTCTGATACGTGCAGTGCAGCATGGCATTATCCTGTACATTGACTTTATTGCCCATTTTGATGTAATGGACATCGCCCCTGATCACCGCATTGTACCAGATGCTGCAGTCCCTGCCCATCGTTACATCACCGATGACCGTTGCCGTTTCCGCCAGGAAAGTATTCTCCCCGATCTGCGGTGTTTTCCCTAAAAGTTCTTTGATAAGTGCCATATATTCAATTTGAAAATTTGATAATAAGTTGATTTGAAAATACGTCTGGCTGTTGAGGTTTCGGATTCCGCCGTTCCAATGATGCCGATAGCAAAAATCTAACTTCCGGTACGGGCCTCCTAATTTCTAATTGCGTATTTTTGTATCTCAAATTTAAAGAAAAAATGCGTACGATACTTATAGAGCCGACCGAAAACCCGAAAGTAATGAAATTTGTAGCGGATTACAACCTGATCCCCGGTTCCCTGGAACTGGACAGAAATTCAGATCTCTCAGAAATTCCCATGGCTCAGGAGCTTTTCAACTATCCGTTTGTGGAAAGGGTTTTTATCACCGCCAATTTTGTAGCAGTGGCCAAGCAGGATACCGTAGCCTGGGAACATGTAGCGGAAAGCCTGAAAAATGTGATTGAAGATGAACTGCTTGCCAACCCGAGGATTTATCTCCAAAAGAAGAAAGAAATGTACCAGGTGTATTCTGAAATGACCCCGAATCCGAATGTGATGAAATTCGTTTCCAATAAATTATTACTGGAAGGTTTTGTAGAAGTGAAATCCAGAAATGAAGCGGAAGGGGTGCCTATGGCTCAGGCGATCTTCAATGAATTCGATTTTGCGAAGGAAGTTTTTATTTCCGATAATTTCGTGGCAGTTACCAAGGACCACTCCGTAGAATGGCATGAAGTCATGATTACCGTCCGTGCCCTGATTGCAGAATACCTGCAGAACGGCGGTGAAATTTCCAATATCGAATCCCAGAAGCATGAAAATCCGGTAGAAAAAATCATCAACCGGGAATATACCGATGATGAGCAGAAAATCTCCGACATCCTGAATGAATATGTAGCACCGGCGGTGGAAAACGACGGCGGAAAGATTTCCCTGATGGAATATGACCGCGAGAGCAAGACCGCAAGAATGCTTTTACAGGGAGCCTGCTCGGGCTGCCCCAGCTCTACCGCCACCCTGAAGAATGGGATTGAAAACATTTTAAAGCAATTTGTTCCGGATCTTGTGGAACAGGTAGAAGCTGTAAACGGATAAAAAACACAGATCATGGGTAATAGGTAATCCTGTTGATCATTACTTATTACCCATTGCTTATTACTTATATCTTATGAAAGGAATTTTATTAGTCAATCTCGGTTCTCCGAGATCTACGGAGGTAAAGGATGTAAAGGAATATCTGGATGAATTCCTGATGGACGAAAAGGTGATCGATTACCGTTGGATCTTCAGGGCTCTTCTGGTACGCGGAATCATCCTGAATACGCGACCGCCGAAATCTGCGGCTGCCTATAAAACGGTATGGACGGACGAAGGCTCCCCACTGATTGTCATTACAGAAAAAATCCGGCAGAAACTCCAGCAAGCAGTGGACGTGCCGGTAGAAATAGGGATGCGATATGCCCAGCCAAGCATTGAAGCCGGAATTCAAAAACTCGTTGACCAGGGTGTTAATGAGATCGTGCTTTTCCCACTTTATCCGCAGTATGCCATGAGTACGACGGAAACCGTAATCGATAAGGCAGAGGAAGTAAGAAAAGAAAAATTCCCGGGAGTAAAGATCAATTACATCCAGCCCTTTTATAACCGCGAAATTTATATCAATTGCCTCGCGGAAAGCATCAGGGAAAAGCTGCCGGAAAACTTTGATGCCCTGCAGTTTTCTTACCATGGTGTCCCGGAGCGGCATATCTATAAAACAGACCCTACCAAAACCTGTAACCTTAATGACTGCTGCACCCGCGACAGCAACCCGAGCCATCAGTTCTGCTACCGCCACCAATGCTTCAAAACCACCGAAACGGTTATTGAAAAACTGAACCTGCCGAAAGAAAAGGTCATTGTCTCTTTCCAGTCGAGGCTGGGAAAAGATAAATGGATTGAACCTTACACCGATGAAACATTTGAAACCATTCCCAAAAGAGGCATCAAAAACCTGGCAGTGGTTTGTCCGGCTTTTGTATCAGACTGCCTGGAAACGCTGGAAGAGATTTCAGTGGAAGGCAAACACCAGTTTACCGATGCAGGCGGTGAGAATTTCCATTATATTCCCTGCCTCAACGATGAAGACCGGTGGATTGAAGTGGTAAAAACCCTCTGTGAAGAGAAACTCAATGAATTTTATTTTGTATAGACCTTAACCTCCTTTCCAGGAGGTTATTTTTTAAAAAAAATAAATTTTAGAATCACCCCCCCCTTAAATAATATATAAAATTCAATTAAAAATATATTTTTTAATTTTAACCCCCTAAATTTTAAATATAAAATTAAAAACAATCAATATTTTCACTATCTTTACCCCATCAAAAGACATCATTATCCCTAAAAAATTAAAGCGATGAATGCAACTGCCGAAATTTTGAAAAACAAGATTGAAAATTTCCATCCTGACATGTTGGAAGTACTGGCCAGAATGATGGAAAACCTTGAAATAAAAAAACAGGATCCTATTTCACAATTTCACAAGGATGAAATTTTATACAGGATTCAGTTCCATAATGAAAATCCTGCCACGAAACTGGATTTTTATGAAAATATTTCCGAACTTAAAAGATATTGCGCATAGCATGAAAGTCCTGCTCTCGTCCATCGCTAAAAACGACATAAGGCTTCTCATGCGGGTGTTTGATGCCGAAAAGGAAAATAAAGGAAATGATTTCCTGGAAGGTCTGAAACAGTCGATTGACGGAATTCTTCAAACCCGGGACGATGATATGAGGTATACAGAAATCATGATGAGCACCATGCCGGATTTTCCGGTAAATATCCACTATATTTTTGAGGACAAGGAAAATCTGCTGATCACCGCCATTTTTAAGATATAAATCTGATATTTTCAGACTGTTATTATATTGTAACCTTACAGGAAATTCCTGTGAGGTTTTTTTATACGTTATGAAGGGAAGAAACCTCTATCTCACCGGCGTCCGGAATTCACCGTATCCCATCAGCCCGTCATAATTCCTTCCGAATGGCGCATAATACAGGAAAGCCTGATAGAGATTTTCCGTCTGCCAGAAGTTTCCGTTCACTTCTCCGAAGTTCAGGCTGCCGTCTGCATTTCCGGTTGCAAGGATATAATTATAGAACCCCTGCTTCAGGTACATTTTCGCCACATACTTTTTTGAGGCTTCATCATATTTCATCCGGTTCTCCTGTGCCGGTTTAAAATCATTGAATCCGCCCAAGACATAAATTTCCCTATCCACAGGTTCCGAGTCCAGGGAAAAATATACCCAGGAATAATCCGCTTCCCTTTCCGCATCACGCTCCCTGCCCAAATCGTTCCGTCGGTAATACCAGGCACCGTTTACATCAGGCTGATACTGGTAATTCAGAGGGAAAGCCCATACCGGATGCAGATACGTATTGTTTACCCCATCTGTTATTTCCGTAGCCCGCACCATATCCGCAGCCATATTCATGTTCTTATTGTCAAAATAATAAAATTCATTGTTTCCCGGAAACACCAGGGAAAGCTGCTGGAACAGAAGCTGGTTGCCCATTGTTGTGCTGGGCTTCAGGTTGTTTACCGTCATATCAGGATTGTTGTTCTGCATCACTTTCAGGGTAAGGGAATTGACATTTGAGGAAAGATCGCTGCCTTGGGAGACCGCTTTTACCTCCACCCGCTGGTTGGCCTGGGGATTCCTCGCATCGGCAAATCTCGAAACCCCGACCGCTACCGTAGCGGCATTCTCCACAAGGTAAAACCTTTTCCTGAAGAGCGGCTTATCAGCCGAATCTTTATAAACGATAATCTCAAAATTCCCCGAAATTTTAGGCTGGATCTTCTCATTCGGGAAGGTAAGTTTATAGTGGGTATACGCCTGCAGTGTATTGAAGGAATACTGGAATTTATCCAGCAGCCCGTTCATGCTGCCGTTGGCAATTTCGGTAAAAAAAAGATTGTCATCTTCCCAGTTCCTGTTATAATGTTTTATGGTATACCGGTAAATTTCACTGGCATTGGTAAGGTCATCAAAACTCAGAACCAGTTGTTGCCCGAAATTGATAACAGGCGTTTCATCATTCGTCTGAGGATTGAACAGCTGGATGCTCTGGATGTTTTGTCCGAAAACAAGCCCGCCCAGCGATAATAAAAGAAGTCGCAAAGTTTTCATTATGACGAAGATAAAGAAAAATTGCTTGTAAAACCACTCCCGGCCTTCTTTACACCAAAATTTAATTTCAAAACAGGCAGCCGCTCAACTGCAGAACAGTACCTCCGGGCTATTATACCGGGATGCGACCTGAGGGATTTATGCAGGATTGACTATATTTGTCCAACAAAAATATTCAGACATGCTTCAGATACAGGGCTTCACCTTTAATTTTGCCGGTGAAAACACATACATTCTCTATAATGAAAACAAAAATGCGTGGCTGATTGATCCGGGGAACAGCAACCCGCAGGAGACCGAAGCCATCGGAAATTTCATCAATGAAAACGGGTTAAATATTCAGAAAATCCTGCTTACCCACGCGCATATCGATCATATTCTCGGACTTCAATGGGCCGTGGATACTTTTAAAGTTCCCGTTACCATGCATCAGGAAGATAAAGAAGTGCTGGACATGTTCCAGATCAGCGGGATGAGATTCGGGATGAACCTGGAACACATCAATGCAGCTATTGAATACATTACGGAAGGCGATGACCTTGACCTTGACGGTGAGAAATTTTCAGTCTATCACGTTCCGGGACATTCGCCGGGAAGCGTTGTCTATCATCACCAGGGCCGGAATTTTATTATTTCCGGCGATGTGCTGTTTGAGGGAAGCATCGGCAGGACAGACTTATTCAAAGGGAATTACGAACAGCTGATCGAAGGAATCAGAACCAAGCTGTTCATCCTCAATGATGAGACACAGGTTTTTTCCGGACACGGAAACCCTACCACCATAGGATTTGAAAAACAGCATAATCCGTTTCTGAAATAAAATAACGTAAGTCCGAAACAGGAATCGCAGTAACAGGCCGGAAGAAGGAGTCGTGATACCGGAAGTCCCTTAGATCAATATTACGATCAGAAATATTTATTAGACCGTTTGTTACCGATCAATAAAATTCTGACCCATCACAATGTATTTCAACATCTCATGCAAATGAATGACCGAAGATAAAATAAACAGGGCCTAATTCACACCAAAATACCGTTTTGATTTTTCGAAACACCGATAGAAACCGGCGCAGATGTTACGCCGGTTTTTGTTATTGATTTTTCAAAGCAAGATAGACTCCGTTGGTCCATCCGAAACCGTCCTGGTTCGGATACTCACCGCCGCCGGCCGTACTTTCCGTATCCGCGGCATTGTATTTTTCCATTAGCTTTCCGGTATTTCCGTAAATCCGTTCCACATTCCCGCACCAGTTATTTTTTATCCGTTCCGCCAGTTCGTCGAATCCGTAATCTTTCATCGCTTTAAAGCCCAGCCATTGATAAGGCGCCCAGGCATTCGGAAAATCCCATTGCTGGCCACTGTTTTTCGTAGTTGTTACCAGACCGCCCGGATACAGGAATTTTTTCCGGAGATGTTCAGCTACAGATTCTGCCTGCTCTTCATCAGCGAGTCCCATAAACAAAGGGTAAAGTGCAGCGATATGCTCAGATGCTGCTGCTGTCCGGTTCCTGATATGATAATCTTTATAAATCCCGGCATTCCCATCCCAGAAATACGTATTGATGATCCGCTTGCGCCGTACTGCTTTTTCCATGAACAGGATTTCTTTTTCCAGGTCCTGTTGAAACGCCGCACACCTGGCCAGTGTTTTTTCCAGATGCCATAGCAGACAGTTCAGGTCCACCTGAGCCAGGTTAAGAATTTCAATGGCCTGTATATGTTCTCCGTCGGCAAACCACCGGCTGGAAAAATCCCATCCCGATTCGCAGGCGCTTCTGATGTTTCTGTAAAACCCTTTGCCCGCACTTTCTCCGTCCCTGATATCAATCAGATAGCTTTCAGGGCGCGGTTCATTTTCCTCATCATAATACCTGTTTAATAGATCTCCGCTCTCTGTTTTGAATACTCTTTTAACAGCTGAGCCATTTTCAAGACCCTCTGCTCCGTTCATCCAGAAATCATACTCTTTCTTCAACGCCCCATAGTACATGGCATAAATGGTTTCATCACCACTGGTTTCATACAGCAGATCCAGCATCAGCGAAAAATACGGCGGCTGTGAGCGGGTGAGGAAATGAGTACGGTTTGCATTCGGTACAAATCCGAAAGCCTGAATCAGGTAAGCACAGTTTTCAATACTAAGTACTCCACATTAATTATTGATCATTTTACGTAAATTTGGAAGATGAAATTTATACGTCTTTGTGAAGCTGAACTTGAGACCTTAAAAATGATGGCCGCCAATTATCCCAACTCTTTCGTTCGGGAACGCGCTCAGGGGGTGATTATGAGTCATAATGGTATTGAGGCAAAACAGATAGCTTCTGTTTTCTCAGTGAAAATAAGAGCGGTATATTCCTGGTTAAATTCATATCGGGACAAAGGGTTTATAGGGCTTTACACGAAAAAAGGCCAGGGACGGAAAAGTATTTTTTCAGCACTCTCTCCGGAAGAACAACAATGTATTTTGGATAAAATAGACCAGGGTGATTCGGTGAAAGCAACCACGTGTTTTATTAATGAAAACA
>JAKOOI010000535.1 GCA_022701475.1 Weeksellaceae bacterium | reverse complement strand
TGCGACTTGTCTGCCATCATGGCCATTTCATTTTCCAGCCGGTGTTTCTGGTGGAGCACCAGGCTGTTTGTTTCTGCCAGTCCGGAGAAATCGCTTTCCAGCTTATGAAAGGCCGTTGCTTTCAGCTTTTTCATCAGAATGACCTCCTGCTTTTCCTCAGGCAGTTCGCTTCCGGCATCTTTTATCTTCAGCAGTTTCAGGACAGGTGCCAGTAATAAGCCCTGTCCTACCAGGGTAATCAGGATGATCACGAAAGTGACGAACAGGATGATGTTCCGGTGCGGGAATGCTTCGCCATTGGGTAAAAATGCGGGGATCGAAAGGGCGGCCGCTAGGGAAACCACCCCTCTCATGGCGGCAAAGCTGATGATGAACGGTTCCCGCCAGTCCGGCTTCGGGTCTCTCCGACAGACTTCTTTTGAAAGAAGCCTCGGAAAGTACATCAGGGCATAGCTGTACAGGATTCTGGTACCGATGATGGCCCCGCCGATGACGATGCTGTACACAATTCCTTCGGAGATGGTATAGTCTTTCATGGCGGCAACCACCACAGGCAGTTCCAGCCCGATCAGGATAAAAATAATGGTATTCATCAGAAAGATGAGCACACTCCACACATTTCCCGACTGGATGCGGGAAGTATGGCTAAGGTAACAGTGCGAATTGTATGACATCACAAGCCCTCCGGCCACCACGGCCAGCACGCCGGAAAAATGAAAGTGTTCCGCCCCGATGTACATGACATAAGGAACAATCAGGGTGATAACGGTATCGATATTGGAATTGGAAGGAATCATTTTCAGCAAAACGCCGAAAAGCAGCCCTGCTCCCACGCCTACGCCAATCCCTCCGATGGCCATGCTGAAAAAATCCTTTACCGCTTCCCCGAAGATAAACTGCCCGGAGATAACGGCTGCCAGGGCAAATTTAAAGACAATTAAACTTGAGGCATCGTTGATCAGGCTTTCCCCTTCGAGGATCGTCGTGATTTTCTTAGGAATCTTCACGTGCTTCAGGACGGAAGTCGCCGCTACGGCATCCGGCGGGGAATTTACGCCTCCCAACAGGAAGCCCATCGCTACCGTAAGTCCCGGAATAAGGGATGAGGAAAGATAAGCCACCACAACAGAAGTGAGGAAAACCAACCCGAAAGCCATGGAAAAGATCTGCTTCCTCCATTTGTGGAAATCCTGCCACGAAGTGAACCAGGCCGCTTCAAACAGGATGGGCGGAAGAAAAATCAGGAAGACAAGATCAGGCTCTATTTCAATGGGCGGCATCCCCGGCACCAGGCTGATCAGCAGCCCGGCAATCACCAGGAATATCGGATAAGCCACTTTAAGTTTCTGCCCGATCATCACAAGGATCATTACCGATAAAAGCACGGCAACGGATACAATAACATAACTGTGAATCATTATTAATTTTTTTTAAAAATAGTGAACTGTTTTTAAATATTAATAATTTTCTTCATGGTTTTGTATGACAGGAAGGGCTGATTGTATGCGGAGGATTTTTTTACCTTCTTTTAACGGACCTGCCGGTTTTTTTGAATTTCCGATATCCTCCTGCAAATGCAGATGACTTCCGGGATTTGAGATTGAAAGGGAAAAATCCGGTACCGGGTTTATTCAGCCGGTCTTATCGCCTGATTGTTGGAATATCCCTGTTTTATTCAGTCTTTTGTAAACGGGATGTTGTTGTAAAAGCCGATCTGGATCTGGCCGCGGTTTTTGTTTTCCTGAATCTGGTTCATATAGCCGGCCTCGATTTTCAGGTTTTTGCTGATGACATATCCTAAAGCACCATATACCCGGTTCCTGTCGAAAACCGGACTGTCGCCGTGCAGGAAGATTTCATTATATACCGATGCATACCAGGTTTTGGGGAGCATTTCCTTATTATTGATCGGAATATTGAATCCCAGATAATACCGGAACCTCATCCTGAAATCATCTTCCAGGAAACGTTCTTCCAGCCTGAACCGGTGCTGGAGATTGAATCTTCCGAAATTCTGTTTGGTGATGTACTGCTGGAAAATCCGGTGTTCGGTGTTCTTTGCTTTTTCTCCGTTTTCATAAGGCCGGCTCAGGACAAAGCCATATCCCAGTAAAACATTATTATTGTCTTCCGTAAGGTCATAGCCGATACCTGTACGCACAAAAAGCTGTTCCAGGTCACCTCCCCCGTCGAAGCTCCGGTACTGGATTTCATTGTGGAAGTTCAGCTTTTTGCTGATTTTATTATTTCCGAAATACATATACCATGCGCCGAGATCACTTTTCTGTGCCTGTACTGTTGAGGTAATAAGGGTAAGCAGGCCCAAAGCCCATGCCTTTATAAATTTCATACTGAGGAAAATTTGTTATTGAAGCCTATCAGATTTGTCAAATTCGATACCAATCATCAATATTCATTAAAATTGCTTTGCCATGAATGGCAAAAGGTTTCATCCGGAACAGAGCATCCTGCCGGAAAAGAAGCCGGGAGTTTCTCAATCCATCGTACAACTTGTCATTCTGGCAGGAAACAATATCGCGTAAAGAAGTAAAACTGGCGAAAAAGTTCCGTCAGTTTTATTACCTATTCTTCAGATCAGATCAAATCAGGGATGCTGCTGCATTTTGGAAGGATCGTCGTAATTGACCATCCAGTTGATGCCGAACCGATCGGTAAACATTCCGAAATAGGCACCCCAGAAGGTATCTGACAGCGGCATGGTTGTTTTCCCGCCTGCTGAAAGTCCGTTAAACAGATGCTCCGCTTCTCCCCTAGATTCCGCATTGATGGAAATTGAAAAATTATTTCCCATTGTCAGCTGAGAAGCCTGATCACTTCCCGCATCACTTCCCATCAGGATGGTTTCTGCAGAAACAGGAAGCGTCACATGCATGATTTTATTGCGGTCTTCTTCTTTTATTTCCATTCCTTCTGCCGGAGGCATTTCCCCGAAAGTTCCGATGTAGGGATACTCGCCGCCGAAAACCGATTTATAGAAATCAAAAGCTTCCCTGCAGTTTCCGTTGAAGGTAAGGTAGACATTTACTGTTGCCATGGTATGATTGTATTA
>JAKOOI010000517.1 GCA_022701475.1 Weeksellaceae bacterium | reverse complement strand
CGGCAGGATCCATCAGGCCGATCCAGATTACGGAAGAATGGCTGGAGAAATTCGGTTTCTCAAGAACGTACAGTTCTGAACAACGGATCCGTTATGAGAGACCGGAAGCATTTATCAAATATGATATTGACCTGAATTCAAGAAAAATTGTTGACGGGCTGAAGATTTACGGCAACTCGATCAGATGTAAATACATCCATGAGTTCCAGAATATTTTTTCCTGCCTGTTCGGTAAAGAACCGGCTCCCGTTAATTATGGTCTGATGACTGCAGAATAGTGTATTTTGCTTCATTTAAAATAAAAACCACAGCGAGTTTGCTGTGGTTTTATTTTTTATATCAGGTGATGCTTACCCGCTTCTGTCAGGCCGGCACGCATTATCAGGGTAAAATAAAGCCAGGCCTTGCCTATATGTAAACATTCTTAATTAAATCCATAAGCGCATATGTATTGTTCAGAGTTTCAGATAATCCTTGATGATTTTCAGCACCCCGAAATTATCATTGCTGCAGGCCTCATAGCTAGCTGCCTCTTTCACGGAGGGATGTGCATTCTTCATGGCATAGGAATACTTTGAATTCCTCAGCATTTCGATATCATTCATGTAGTCCCCGAAAGCCATGGTCTGATAAGGAGAAATATCCAGTGCTTCCTGCAGCTTTTCAAGCGCATTGCCTTTATTGATATTCTTATTCATGATATCGAGCCAGTTGTGTCCGGAAACTACGATTTCCAGATTATATTTTTCAAACTGCTTCAGGACAGGATACACATTCTCTTCGGAACCGTCCGGATGATACACTGCTATTTTAAAGATGCTGTCATCGATATCTTCTGTCAGGTCTTCCCTGATTTCATTGTCCGTATAGAAATGTGAAATATAATGGATGAAATCCTGATTTTCCGTATCCACATAGGCTTTCTTTTTACCGGAAAGGACAGGCGTGGCACCATGGATACCACGGATGGCATCGATAATTTCTGCAATATAGGTATGTTCGAGACGGTCTGCAAAGAGTTCTTTATTTTTGTAGATTACGTATCCCCCGTTTTCTGCAATAAATGCCATTTCACTTTCCGTATCGCCGAAATATTTGGTGATTCCGGGCATCTGCCTTCCGCTGGCAGGAACAAACAGGATATTCCTTTTTTTAAGTTCTTCGTATATTTCCGGGAACTCCGGGCTTACTTCATGCAGGGAGTTCAGGAAAGTCCCGTCCATATCGGTTACGATCATTCTAATATCATCCATAAAAATGTTTTTCAGCAGTTCATTGCGGGGCAAAGATATTGTATTAAATTTTAACGGCTTCTTCACCTGTTGCCGTGTAATGCAAAATGCCGGCCGACTCTGTGGTACTGATGCTCTGTGTTGTATCTTGTTAAAGATTACCGGTCTCAACCGGCATCGGTTTATGTTCCCATCCGACAGCATATGCAGCTTCTGCGGGAAGAAAGCAAAAGATCATCCGGCATTGTGACAGCTGCCTCTTCATCAGCAGTTGCTATCCGTCAGATGGTCAGTCCATGAATATTTTTTACCTGGGCCATCACAAAGGTACTGTGGGTACTGCCGATAGAAGGTACAGCGCCGAGCACATTGAATACGAAGTCCTGATATTGTTTCATGTCTTTTACATAGACTTTCAGCAGAAAATCAAAATCGCCGGAAATGCTGTAGCATTCAGCTACTTCTTCAATTTTCATAATCTCACGTTCGAATTCTATGGCGAGGTCACTGTCATTGCTTTTGAGCTTTAACTGGCAGTATACGGTAATTCCCAGGTTCAGTCTTTCGGGATCCAGTACAGCGGTGTATTTCTTTATATAGCCTTCCTGCTCCAGGCGTTTGACCCTTTCAAAAACAGGTGACGGAGAGAGATTTACTTCCCTGGCAAGTTCTTTTACGGTTAGTTTTGCATCTTTCTGCAGCAGTTTCAGCAGCTGCAGGTCTTTATTATCCAGTTGATCCATCGAAAATTATTCTAGAGAAGGTTCTGAGAGACCAAAGGTACAGAATTTTATTCTGTAAATACCATATCAAAAAGTTTAATTTTCCAAATTTAATGAAACCTATTGTTGCTTTATTCTAAATAAGTATATTTACAAGAAGACACTGCGGAGTGAAAATTCCGGTGACTGATCAAGATTAAAATAAGGGAATATTTTATGTTGAGAATGCTTCCTGAACAGGGAGGCGTTCTCTTTTATCCGATCTTTTCCTTATCACGATACATCCGTAAAATTAATTAGTGAAGCAGCTGCACCCTTAGTGCAGCTGCTTTTTTTATTTCTCATGATTATTTAAGAGTATCCGGTTTTCAAACACATCAGGCACATCAGATTTTAAGATTATCGCTTGGCGCATATTCCAGAGCACATCAGAGTAAAAATCAAAGATTTTATCGGTTTCAGATCAGACCTGATGGGATAAACCATGTCTCCTGCCCTAGCCCGGATCCTAGCGGTTACCCCACAGCGGGGCGGGAAGGCTGGAGCGCGGCGGGTTTAGCGGCAGGGCGGATTGGAGCGGGCCGGCGCGAGGAGTATGAGCGGAGAGCCGGATCGAGCTCCTGAAAAAATCAGGTAAAAAAAGAAAATCCTGCATTATTTTCTCCTTCTGGTAAAAAGGGACACGCCCGGACTTAAAAGACTCACTGTCAGAACCAACGACTGCTCTAATTTTACGGCATCTCCTTTTTTAAGATGCCGGATCCGGTATTTGTTTCAGAATTTACACCAGCGCATGTAACAAAACCCCGTTGCCGCCTGTCTTATAGATAAAACTAAATTGTTTATGAAAACCATTTTGATTCCGATCGCCTTTTTAGCCGGCACTTTCGCTTTCGCACAGACTAAGACCGACAGTACGGCTTCCAAGGAAAAAGCTATTGAAGGCGTAACGGTCACCGTAAAGAAACCTACCGTAGAATCCAAAGTGGACAGAACGGTCTTTAATGTGGCCAACAGTTCTATCCTTGCCGGAAACACCACATGGGACGTCCTCCGGATGACTCCGCTGCTGAGCATCGACAACAACGACGCCATCAAAGCGGAAGGCGAATCGGTAACGGTTTACATCAATGACCGAAAGTCTGTTTTTACCGGAAAAGAACTGAAGGAATACCTGAAAACCATACCCGCAGACAACCTGATGAAAATTGAGGTGATCACGAGTCCGTCGTCACGCTACGAAGCTGCCGGATCTGTCATCAACATCGTTCTGAAGAAGAGGGATGATGAAGGCCTGAAAGGGAGCGCTACCCTCAATAACCGCCAAAACACCAAGAATTCACAATACGCCAACCTTAACCTGAATTACCATAAAAAGAGCTTTACCCAGACCCTGATCGGCGGATACAGTGACAATACGAATGTTCAGAAGAATTCCAGCATCAGCACGGCATACGTTGATAATTCCGTTCAGCAGATTGATTCCAGAAGTGTCAGCCGCTCGAAAAGCCCTTCTGTATCCTCTACTTCAGAATTGGAACTGAACGATAAAAATACCATAGGCCTTATCCTGGAGTATTACCAGAGCAATTACAATAATGAATCGGAGGCCTCCAGCTTCAAGACAGGACCTTCCATACCATCGGTTGCCTACCTGCAAAATCAGAATGCCTCAGGTCTTAACCGTAATTTCGGAACGAACGTATTTTATAAATATTACGATAAGGAGAAGAACCGGATCCTGGATGTGAACCTGGGAACCAATTATTACGGAGAAAACGAGAATAATTTTTTCCTGAAAGACATCACCGATCAGACAGGATCATCGGTGAATACCACCGGGGTGCTTACGGACACGGAAAACCGTAATTATTATCTGAAAATCGATTACACACAGCCGCTTGGCAAATCGGGGGCTACTTTTGAAGCCGGGGGAAAAATCAACTTTAATAATAACGTGATCCCCAATACCATTTACGGGAATAATCTTGATGACCTCAGCCACCATGATATCTTTCATTATGAGGACAACCTCAATGCCGTGTATGCCAATTACAGCCGCACGTTTTTCAAAAAGCTGGAAACACGGGCAGGACTGCGGTATGAATACATCGATTACAAAATCCGCCAGGAAGTTTCAGGAAGGTCGAGAAAGGATTCTTACGGAGCATTGCTGCCCAATCTTCTGGTAAAATATTCATTTTCTGACAACTACGATCTGAGCCTGACGTACAACCGCAATCTCTGGAGGCCGTGGTATTCAGAATTCAACCCGTTTATGATCCCGAATAACGACGGTTTCTACAGCCGCGGAAATATGGACCTGGAGCCCAATCCAAGCGACCGGATTGCCATGAAGCTGGGTATCCTGAAGAAATATTTCCTTTCGGCCAGGTACCTGTACACCGATCAGGATTACTGGACAAATAATATTTATACCAGCATTCAAGCCGAAAACGGCCAGGTAAGGAATACTATCATTACAGAAGAATCCAACTTCAGCGGCAAGGTGCATAAATATTACCTCTTTGCCAATACCAACCAGACTTTCTTTAAAAACAAATTGACGGTCAACCTCGGCCTGGGCTGGTATTTCATCAACAACACCGATTTCAAC
>JAKOOI010000503.1 GCA_022701475.1 Weeksellaceae bacterium | reverse complement strand
TAAAAAACTATATGATTAAAAGTACAATAAAGGGAATCGGATTCCATGTTCCGGATAACATTGTTACGAATGATGATTTAGCTGAATTAATGACCACTAATGACGCATGGATTACGGAAAGAACCGGAATCAGGGAAAGAAGGCACCGTAAAAACCGCAATGATGCACAGGAAACCACGGCTTACCTGGGGTTCAGAGCTTCTGAAAAAGCAATTGCCAATGCCGGTCTCACTTCCAGAGATATCGATTATATTATATTTGCCACCCTGTCACCTGACTATTATTTTCCGGGCTGCGGTGTCCTGCTTCAGGATATGCTGGGCTGCGATACCATCGGGGCATTGGACGTGCGGAACCAGTGTTCAGGCTTTGTGTATGCCATGAGTGTAGCCAATGCGTTCATCAAATCGGGGACTTACAAGAACATACTGGTGGTAGGCGCGGAGGTCCATTCTTTCGGGCTTGATTTTTCAGATGAAGGAAGGGGAGTTTCCGTTATTTTCGGGGACGGTGCGGGAGCGATTGTACTTTCTGCCACCATCAATGATGATGCCGGTGACGTGCTGGCCGTAAATATGCATTCCGAAGGGAAGTTTGCCGATGAGCTGTGTACCCAGTTCCCGGGTTCCAAGTACGGATGGAGCGACCGGATGAGAAGGGAGCCGGAGCAGGTAACCGACAGGGAAGTCTACCCGATTATGAACGGGAATTTCGTTTTCAAGCATGCCGTCACCCGGTTTCCTGAAACCATGCAGGAAGCACTGGACAAAGCCGGAAAGACCATTGACGATCTCGATATGTTCATCCCGCACCAGGCCAACCTGCGGATTGCCCAGTTCGTACAGCAGAAATTCGGGCTTCCGGACGACAAAGTTTTCAATAACATCCAGAAATACGGGAACACTACTGCAGCTTCTATTCCGATTGCTTTAAGCGAAGCCATTGAACAGGGAAAAATAAGAAGGGGCGACCTGGTGCTGCTGTCTGCCTTCGGAAGCGGATTTACCTGGGGAAGCGTTTTGTTTGAATACTAAACCATCATATGTGTGATTTCTTATGAAAACAAAAGACCGTCTCACAGATTCTGAGACGGTCTTTTTTTACATGATATTCACTGTTCCGTCTACTGGATCTGTAAACTCTTCAGCAGCTTTTCCGTGTCGGAAGCATCTTCACCGGAAGCTTTTGCCAGCTGTACCGATTTTTCCGCCCAGATCCTGGCATTCTTTTTATCACCGGTCTTATTATACAGGTTAGCCAGCGTGTCGGTATTGGCGTAGCTTTCACTTTTCTTTACTGATTCCTGTGCCCAGGCCACCGCTTTCTCCAAAGAAGCTTTGTTGGTTACGTTTTCAAAATAATTCCAGGCCAGCGAGTTCAGCTCTTCTGAAGTAGCTGCTGAAGTGTCTTTGTATAGTTCCATCGTCAGTTTTTCATAAGTGGCGATATCTTTATTCTTCAGTGCCCTGCCTGCCTTTGCGCGCATTAAAATCTTTGCAGCTTCCTCCTTGGGCATGAACTTTTGGGCTTCCGCCATAAAATAGCTGTCATTCCAGGTTTTGGTGTCCGCATTGTATGATTTTTTAACCATGGCATTCAGCCTGATATTTTTGTCAAAGGCTTCATATTTGGCTTCCGGCAGCACTTTCGTGATATCCGCTTTTCTTGTCTGGAAAATTGTATACAACGGGCTGTCGCTGCTCTGCATTCCTGAAAGCAGCATCTGGATATCTTCCTGGTCCAGCTGGGATTTATCATTGAAATAACGTTCCATTACTTTACCGGCAAACTCGGCATCACTGTATAGGGTAAGCCCGGCCAGGTTTTTCAGAAATTCAGGGTCTTTTTCTCCATCTGTAAATTTCTGCTTCAGTGCGGTCAGTCTTTTGTTCGGGTCTCCGGCATCTTTGGCAAACTGGATGAAATCATTTTCTTCAACATAACCTAATGTCCTGTGTACCACTTCTCCGTTTCCGTTGATAAAAAGATAAGTAGGGAAGGCCTTTACACTGTATTTTTTGGCAAGATCCACGCCTTCTCCTTTTTCCATGTCAATCTTGGCATTCACAAAATGTGAATTGTAATAATCGCCCACAGCTTTCTGGGGAAATACATTTTTTACCATCAGCTTGCAGGGTCCGCACCATGAAGCGTAGGCATCCACAAATATCAGTTTGTTCTCTTTTTTTGCTTTTGCCAGGATGGTTGCAAAATTGCTGTCTTCAAATTTAATTCCCTGAGCAAATGCTATGGCTCCGATAAAAAGCGCTGAAAATATTGTAAGTTTTTTCATATTTCTTTAATAATTACAAATGTAATAATAATGCTGATACATAAGTCTGTCTGTTTTAAAAATAGTTACAGCATCAATTTGATTTATTTTTCTGATTTAAGTTAAACGGATATTTTTATAGAATAAATTCATTTAATATTAATAAAATGTTAAAAAAATTAATCAATACTATTAAGTTTCCTTAAAATATAAATTATTCTTAGTTTTGCAGAAAACTAATAAAACCACCCGGAATGATGAATTATAATGATAACCTGAGCATAGGTAACTGTTTTATGGCTACAATTTTTCATATTTTCGTGTTTTTTCTATTTTCTTTAATGGCACTGCCGGTAGATCAGCAACATGATGCTGTGATAAGATATTCCGGCAGCCAGTTCAATTCCATACAGAAAATTCCATATCGCTTTGCAGAAGTGGATGTGCGGTGTCTTAAAAACCATATGGCTGCTGACCGGCTTTATACACCGGCTGAACTGAAAGCCGGAGCTACAACATTCATTACCGTTTCTGCAGCAGCCATTCTCCAGGCCGGCAACAGCATCGGCATGCTGAAGAACATCATTATTGCCTCATTATTGCTGCTTCTTGCCTGGCTTTATTTTTACTTCAGGAAGCATCAGAGAAAGCAGCGCTCCAGAATCAGGAATATGATCAGAAGCCACTCCGGAAAACGGGGACAGGATGTATGGGTTCCGGATCATGTGTTTTCAAATATCTCGATAGAAGAGGTGGCCGCAAAAGATGATGACGACCTTCTGAAAAGAAAGAATGAGCCCTTGATGACCTCAGAAACCGAAGCCAAACTGCTGGAATTGCTGATGGCATTTGAAAAAGGAACGTTATACAACAGTAAAAATATGTCTTTGCCGTACCTGGCCGGCGAACTTAATACCAATACCAAGTATCTTTCCCATGTGATCAACCGCCACAAGAGTTCCGATTTTAAAAGCTATATCAACCGGCTTCGGATTAATTATATTGTAGACAAACTGATTCACAACGAAAAATACCGGCAGTATAAAATCAGCATTCTTGCAGACGAATGCGGTTTTTCTTCACATAGTAAATTTGCATCGGTCTTTAAAACGGTTACGGATTATTCTCCTTCTGCTTTCATCAAACAGCTGGAAACAGAAAATGACAGTTTTCAGGAAAACGGCTAGTGAATTGGGTGTCAGACAGCAATAAGTAATCATTTTCCTGAAAACAGACAGGCGTTTTTACGGGGTAATCAATCCTTTTTATATATTTGCCGAAGTCTTACGGAATATAACCAACCCACCGCCATTCACATCAAATTGTCTCAGAGAGACCGAATTCCGGAAGGACATACCTAAACACTAAAACTAAGAAAAGTTTACTAGCAGGCCTGCAAAATACGAAACCGGTATTCTGTAGCTGCCACTAACCCATTAACTAGTAAAAATTAAACGGATGAGAACAACACTTACAGTCGTTATGGCTTCTGTATTTTCAAGCCTTGCATTTTCGCAGGTAGGTATCAATACTACATCGCCTCTGGCAAGCCTGGATGTCGTGGCCGGAAAAACCGATGGCTCCACAGCGGAAGGAATACTTCCTCCAAGACTTACAGGAGAACAGCTAAAAGCTGCGGACAGCCACTATACGGCGGAACATGCAGGAATTATGGTCTATGTAACCTCTCCTGTAAATACGCCGAGCGCTAAAACTGGGAACATGACTTCTCCAGGAATGTACTATTTTGACGGGAATGTATGGACGAAAACAATGCAGGGCGACGGGCGTAATTTCCAGACCCAGTCGGCAGGGGACATTAAAAATTCAATGCTGGCCGTAGACCACGGCGGCTGGTTTATGCTGGACGGAAGGCCCATCGATAATCTTCCCGATGCAGCAAAGGCAACGGCAGCACAGCTTGGCTTTTCCGGGAATATCCCCGATGCTACCGACCGGGTCCTGAAGACCAGAAACGGAGCCGAAATCCCGGGTAGCACAGGAGGAAATAACTACGTAAAGATCGACCAGGTAAATCTTCCCAACGTTAATCTTGCAGGAACCATTACGGGAATTGCACAAAGCGCAGGTTCCCATACACATACTGCAGCAGAAGGCACCTTTCTTTTAGCCGGGACCACAGTAAACAATAATGGAGCAGGAGGTTATCAGCAGGATCCCAACTCCACTGCATGGGGAGGAATCGGCATGCTTGCCAATACGGCCCCTTCAGGAGCCCACATCCATTCCGTAACCGGAACCGCAACGGTACCTACAGGCGGGGGCGGTAAATCCAAAGACAACAGATCTGCTTATCTGGTGGTAAACACCTTTATCTATCTGGGCGAATAAATGGCCTGAAAAAGAATTGCCGCTGAAAGGGTTATTACAGAAAACCGGCTCAGACGATTTTTTAAAGAGAAACCGCAGTTTCAGGCTGCGGTTTTTTGTTATTTTGCTGTTGCAGTATCCGATTTCATCTTCAGGCTGTCAGCAACAGCTGATTCCGAATGGGAAGTTGCCGTATCTCCGAGGTTGTTACGCATGAATTCCTTGTCGCGCTCGTCTTTAAATTCCTCTCTCTTTTCTTTGTTCTGCGCGCAGCTCCCTAAAAAAAGAAGCCCCAGAACCGCTCCTGCCAGTAATTTTTTCATAATGATTCTTTTAATGTTTAGTACAATCAAATATAATGATAAAAGATAGAAGATAAAACATCCGTTTTACATTTCTTTCAGAGGAATAAGTATTTTTGGATGATAGTTAATGGATGATGGATGATGGATGATGGCTGATGGTTAATGGCTGATGGCTACAGGCGATTGGCTAGTAGTTTTTGGAGGATTAGTATCGTGTGCCGATAAGATACCGGATCAGATCAACTTTTACATAAGCTTGTGCACGTCAACTTCTGAAGTGATTATTTTCTGCATATGCGGTTTTCCATTTTGATCTCATCTGTATTGACGGCAAATAGAAGCATTTTCATTTTTACCCAACAAGAAAATTCCTGATGCCGGACGGTCTTCCTTCTTCAGTTGAAAGAAACAATCCGTTCAGTTCAGGTCCCAATCAGCAGATAAAAATCAGGAATGCGCTATGCTTTCTGTCATTTATCATGAAACATCATACCTGATAATCCGGAAAATAAGTATTCCGGAGGAATACCATCTGTGCAGCAGGGGAAATTTCAATGAAACAGCACCTTGTAAGAGTACCGTCTTATTAACCGTTGCAAAAGATTGAACTTCTCCGGAGTCCGGTTGCTTTTTTGTTCATCTACACAGATACTGCTCCTACGAAACGGACAAAATAATCAGCAATTAAGGTGTTTAGGAGTAAGGAACTATGGCTGTACAGCAATCATTGTTATACTTTACTGTCTGGTAATTCATGAATAAGATCAGCCGGTTTTATTCATACATAGCTTTCGTTAAATATTTGATTTTTAGATATTTACCGACTTTTGTGCCTGGTTTCTTTTTAAGTGCTGTCCGAATTATATTGACAGGAAAATATGCTTTACGCCTGCTGACTGAAGGAAACACAAAAAAAGTCCATCACGAACTGATGGACCACTATTCGATAAAAACCGGAGTATTATCTGGCAGGTGCTGTAACTGCCGTTGAATCAGTTCTCATTTTCATGCTGTCCGGATTTGACATCGATGAAGTGCTCATCGTATCGGTAGCAGCAGGAGCTGTCTGCATCGTATTGTCCGTAGCCGTAGTTACGGAATCCGAATTATTCGCTGATGTGGAAGATTCCTTAGTACCGCAGCTTACGGTAACCAGTCCTAAAACTACAGCTGTTAACATTAATTTTTTCATAATACTTTATTTTTTGGTTCGTAGCATGGGCATATCAATAACTATTCCGAAAAATGTAAATATCAGTTTTATACATTATTACTCTGATAAAAAATAAAAAAAACTTCCGGCATAGAAAAACCCCGGATGTATGTTCCGGGGTTTTGTGTGAATATGATTGATCTTTAAGATCTTTGATGTATTATCCCAGATAAGGATATCTGTAATCTTTAGGAGAAACAAAGGTCTCTTTGATGCTTCTTACGGAAGTCCATCTCAACAGGTTCATTTTGGATCCTGCCTTATCATTGGTCCCGGATGCCCTTCCGCCGCCGAAAGGCTGCTGGCCTACTACGGCACCGGTAGGTTTGTCATTGATATAGAAATTTCCTGCTGCGTTTTCCAGTGCTTTGAATGCTTCGTTGATCGCATAACGGTCCTGTGCAAATACGGAACCTGTAAGGGAAAAAGGAGATGAGGAATCTACCAGCTCAAGGGTTTCAGCCCATTTCTGATCTTCATAAACAAAAACGGACAGGATCGGGCCGAAGATTTCTTCCACCATACTTTCATACTGAGGATTGGTGGTTTCAATAACGGTAGGGTAAACAAACCATCCTTTGGAATCGTCGGTTTTTCCTCCGATCACTACGTTTGCTTCTTCCGATGCACCGGCTCGGTCAATATAACCTTTGCATTTTTCAAAGGAATTTTTATCGATTACTGCATTTACAAAATTGGAAGGATCTTCAGGGGAACCTACTTTAATGGAACCGATCTGGGTCTCCATTACCTGTTTTACCTCAGCCCAAAGCGACTGTGGGATGTAAGCCCTGGAAGCGGCAGAACATTTCTGGCCCTGGTATTCAAAAGATCCTCTTACCAGAGCGGTGGCCACGGCTTCTGCATTGGCAGACGGATGGGCGATTACAAAATCCTTTCCGCCGGTTTCCCCTACGATTCTCGGGTAAGTTCTGTAATTATGGATGTTATCACCGATCATTTTCCACATTCCCTGGAACACTTTGGTGGAACCGGTGAAGTGAAGTCCTGCAAAATCCCTGTGGGCAAGTACTTTTTCTGCCGTCTCTTTTCCGTCGGTAAAGATCATGTTGATCACTCCGGCAGGAAGCCCGGC
>JAKOOI010000485.1 GCA_022701475.1 Weeksellaceae bacterium | reverse complement strand
AGTGATCTAAAGGCTGTTCTCCCATTAACCTCACATTATTTCACTATCTTTGGATTTTTGAATTTCATCGCATATTCCTGCTCCATAAAAAAATCACTCATCCTTATGCTGGCAGGATCGCTTCTATGACGGCAAGTCCCAGCACCGACATCCGCTCATAGAGCCAGGGCGGCACTTTGCCATAGTGTAAAGGAAGGTCAGCTGTTCCGGAACGTTTCATAAGGACTGGACTCTTTCAATAATAAGAAGGTCAATTTACAAAAAAACATCCCTTTTGGGATGTTTCTGTTTTACTTTTTAATAATTTTCTTTGTTACCGTCCTGCCTTTGACAATGATGCTGAGCAGGTAATTCCCTTTCACAAGATCATGGACATCGATTTCTTTTGCGTTCCCGCCGGACCTTACCAATTCGCCGGATAGAGAATAGAGCTCAAAATGTTCCATCTTTTCATTGCAGTACAGTACCTCTTCCACAGGATTCGGATAGACAGAAATTCCGTGGTGGTCAGCAGCGATGTCTTTTGCATCCAGATAAGCCGGTACCGATCCGTTGAATCGTGCCAGGAAAATATTGGTCGTTCCTGCATATCCGCATACCATGATCTTGCCATTGCTCAGCACTTCAACGTCATGAATTCCTCCAAGATTGCCATATCCCTGCTGTATCTTTCCATTGGTACCGAATGTTGTATCGAGGGTGCCGTTGCTTTTGATTCTCATCAATCCGATGTCGGTATAAGAGCCTGCTGCAATATTTCCGGCAAGCAGGATTTTGCCGTCTGCCAGGATCTTCATCGCCTGGGTCGTGTCATCAGATACACCAATGGGCGCCGTAAAGATACCGGTTCCGTTGAATGAAGTATCCATTGTACCGTTGGAATTCAGTTTTACAACAGCAAAATCATCCCGGCCGCTTAAAGAAAGGAAGGCCGTACCGCCGATAATTATTTTCCCGCCAGCCTGAAAAGCAATGGCTACAGGTTCATCATTATATGCCGAGGCCAGGGTAACCACATGCTTCCCGTCACCGCTGAATGAGGTATCCAGTGAGCCGTCAGTATTGTACTTTACGATTCCATAATCGGCACCGCTGGCGGAAGCGCCATAGGTATAGCTGGCCACCGCTATTTTTCCGTCGGTATTGATGGCAACACAGGTAGCAGCATCATTGTTTCCGGCAATGTCCGTGGTTACTTTTCCGTCGCCGCTGAAAGTAGTATCCAGGGTTCCGTCAGTATTCAGCCTGGCTACTGCCACATCTCTGTAAGAGCCTATAAACGAATGTCCGGCTACTACAATTTTACCGTCAGGCTGTACAGCGACAGCTCTTGCTACATCTTCATTGGTTCCAAACGCTATGGTTACTATTCCGGTTCCGTTGAATGAAGTATCCAAAACTCCGTTGGCATTCAGCCTTACCACAACAAAGTCCTTTCTGTTGATGCTGTTGGTATCTTCCCAGTACCCGACGGCTACAATTTTTCCGTCCGGCTGTATCTTCATATCGTACAGCACCGCATCTTCTCCCCCGAGATTTACCGATGTGGAACCTGAATTACCGAAAGTGGTATCGAGCTGGTTAGAAGAGTCAAATCTGAAAAATTTGAAGGTACGCGACATGTTGTATGTCCCGACCACCAGTTTCTCGTTGGCATCCAGCTCAATATACTGCCCGTAGGCACCGCTGTTATAAATATAGAATCCGGAATTCCCGTAAGAAGTGTCCAGCGTTCCTTCCTGGGAAAGGGCGAGGCCGGAAAGCAGTAATGAACAAAAGGTAAAAATCTGTTTCATAGTTATCATTTTTTGATGGTGCAAAAGTAAATTATTTATCAATCGGATCAAACAGATTTCTGAGAAACCGGGCCATTACGAACGATGGCCTGATGACTTTTAATGTAAAAGCCCTGCAGCGGTCCGGCTGCAGGGCTTAAAAATTTATCGTAACACTTTATTTATCTGATGGCTGACAGTGCAGCCGTATAATCCGGTTCATCGGCTATTTCAGCCACCTGCTCCGTGTAAATGATCCTGTTGTCTGCATCGGTAACAATTACCGCACGGCTCAGCAGTCCCTGGAACGGTGAATCGGAGATCGTCAGTCCGTTATCGTCCCCGAAAGTTCCCCTGAAATCAGAAAGGGTTTCCACATTGCTTAAACCTTCCGCAGCGCAGAACCTTCCCAGGGCAAAAGGCAGGTCTTTTGATACATTGATGACTACCGTATCCTCCAGCCCTCCGGCTTCTTCATTGAATTTTCTGGCTGATTCCGCGCAGGTAGGCGTATCCACACTCGGGAAAATATTGAATACTTTTTTCTTTCCTTCAAAGGTTTCCAGCGTTTTCACCTGCAACCCGGAATCCACCAATGCAAAATCGTTGATGGAACTTCCTACTGAAGGCAAAGTCCCGACGGTATGCACTTCGTTTCCTTTTAATGTAATTACTGACATTGTTTTATTTTTTTAAGTTGATCAAATGTACTTAAAATCCGGGCAAAAATAAAAACCTGCAGATTAAATAATTCGGAAAGAAAAAAATCGGATAAGATGACAGGTATTTTTATATCTTCGCGGAAATATTTAAAAATTAATAGCCATGCGAAAAAAAATAACGCTTCTGTTGTTTGCAGTTCCTGTATTCGGGTGGGCCCAGTCTGTGATGGGCAACATCAACTCCGGAGCGGTGTCTGCCGGCAACTTTGCGCATTCAGTCGGTGAAATCTACGTGATCCCGACGGATCCCGACCAGGCCGGTTCAGGCACCATGGGAATGCTTTACCAGTCCGTTCTACAGATCCTGGGCGTTTCCGGACTTGAAAAAGACCAGGTAAAAGTTTATCCCAACCCTACTGCCGATTTTATCTATGTAAAACTTTCCTCAAAAAGCAAAATCGAAAGTGCTGAGGTATATGACCTTTCCGGTAAGCTTGTGATGCAATCGAAGCTTGAATCGGAAAAGCTTGACCTTCGGATGCTTCCCCACGGAATCTATATGGTCGTTTTCAAAAATTCCGACCTTCAACCTATTAAAATCATTAAAAAACCTTAAGAACCATTACTCATGAAAAAACTTTACGCTGCAATAGGATTATTTTTGGCCACCTTTGCCAGTGCGCAGGTGCCGCAGGCTTTCAGTTACCAGACCATCGCCTTCAATGCTTCGGGAGCTCCCGTTGCCAACGGAAACGTTGCCTTTAGAATCAGCATTCTGGAGAATTCCGCTACGGGAACGGTTTTATATACGGAAACCCAGACCAAAACCTCCAATGCCAAAGGCCTGGTGAACCTGAATATCGGCCAGGGAACGGCTACTGCAGGAAACTTCGGCGCCATTACCTGGGGAAGCAACCCTAAATTCGTGAAAGTGGAAATGGACCCGGCGGGCGGAAGCAGTTACACCAATGTGGGAGTGAATCAGCTGATGAGCGTACCGTATGCGCAGGTGAGCAAAACCGTTGTTACCGGAGCCGGACAGGGAATTACGCTGGTGTCTCCGAACGGAACCAGTTATACGCTGGGAGTGAATGACGGAGGGACGCTGAGCCTTCCTACAGGCTCAGGATCTACAGGAAACATGCTGCCTTCCAACCTTTATATGTACGGGACGTACAATTCCTACAATCCTTCGTCCGCTGAACTGTTGAGAGGAAACGGACTTCCGAAGATCGGGTATAAATATTTCCAGGCCAGCACGCAGGTAAAGTTTTTGGCTTCACCAGGCAACGGAGCACAGATTTATGGTTCAGACTCAAACGGTGCTGTTGTTAGCAACGGAAGCAGCTATAATATTACCTCTAACGGATTTTATCAGATTTACCTGGATCATGACGGAGGCCCCGAAATCCTGACAGCATTTACAAACTTTGTTCCTAGAATTCAGTTCACTACGATAAATAACCCTAATCCTACAAGCAATATATCTTATAATACTTCAACCGGAAAATTTACTGCCAATGTATATGGCGTAACGACAAATAACGGAAATTCATTTTATATAAGAATTGGTGAAAACGGACCCGATTACGATTCTCTTGGAGATAACCTGAGCGATGGGTCATTTGATCTGGGCGGTACTGCTATAAGTTTTCCCAATGTGACTTCCACTCCTAAAAATTACAAGATTGAATTTAATGTCAATTTTGATGCAACCGGAACGTATACCATTACCCAGTTATAAATTTAAAGAGGCAGCCGCCTCTTTTTTTTTGCGATAAGGGCTAAAAAACAATCATAATTACTAAATTTGTGAGTCTAAAAAAATCAAATAATAAATACCAGTATAATGTCAGACAAATCAAAAATCTACTACACCCTCACGGATGAGGCTCCCATGTTGGCAACCCACTCGTTTTTACCGATTGTAAAAGCGTTTACCAAATCTGCGAACATCGAGATTGCCGTTCCGGACATATCTTTGGCAGGAAGGATCCTGGCCAACTTCCCTGAGTTTTTGAAAGATGACCAGAAAACCGGTGATGCTTTGGCAGAACTGGGGCAGCTGGCTACCCAGCCCGATGCCAATATTATCAAGTTACCCAATATTTCCGCTTCCGCACCTCAGCTGGATGCTGCCATCGCAGAACTGCAGGCGAAAGGGTTTGCCGTTCCGAATTACCCTGCAGAGCCTAAAAACGAAGAGGAAAAAGCGATTAAAGCCAAATATGCCAAAGTGTTGGGAAGTGCGGTAAATCCCGTGTTAAGAGAAGGAAATTCTGACAGGCGTGCCCCAAAAGCTGTTAAAAATTACGCCAAAGCCAACCCTCACCGGATGGGTGAATGGGCTTCCGACAGCAAAACCGATGTGGCCCACATGGAAAGCGGCGACTTCTACGGAACGGAAACTTCAACCACTGTAGAGCATGCTACCCGGTTCAGGATTGTTTTCA
>JAKOOI010000479.1 GCA_022701475.1 Weeksellaceae bacterium | reverse complement strand
CGGCACAGATGGCTTTGCTTTCTTCAAGCACGATGAACCCGCCGTTGCTGAGCCGCACTTTGTCATAAAAATCTTTCCACTCGGTCACCATGACTTTACACGGCGGCGGCGGGCCTCCGTTTTTGGTACAGTTGCCGAAGGTATTCTTCTCGAAAGTGGCTCCTCCTATCTCTTTTGTGGTAACGATAAGTTTTTTAGCTGCCGCCTTATCGTTCGCATATTCTTTCTGATGCGTAAGCACTTTCAGGGCATCCGGGACCTGCCCGAACTGGCACCTGCACAGGGCGCCCTGCACGACAATATGTTTTTCTGCCATAATTTTGTCTTTTAATCCGTCCTGCTATTCATTCCCGATTTTAGCGATGACTACCGAAACTTTTTTCCTTTCCCTGAGCAGGATACTGCATTCCAGATACATGGATTCCGGAAATGCATTCTGTCCGTTCAGGTAATACTGCATCCGGAAAGAACCGTCCGTATTTATAATATCCTTTTGCCCTGCTACAGAAGAGAAAGGCAATCTGCTGATAAAATCCGGAATACTTCTCTCCTCGTACAGGGTGCCGTAGCCTTCCATCCGGATCAGGTCATATTCATCTTTCAACGGATCAATTTCCAGTCCGATCCGGTAATGTGCTTCCACCGGATTACGGACTACCGGGAAGCTTTCGGTTCCTTCCGTCTTATAATGCCGGCCGAAGCCCTGGTAGATTCCGAAGAACAGGGTACGGAGGAAATAATCGTTTTTCATCAGCAGGCTGACCGTCTCCGGTTCCTGTAGGGTCTCTTCTATTCTCAGACAGTAGTCCTCTACCGTTTCGCCACCGAATTCTTTAAAGACTTCCTTTTTTATGCGGGGCCACCTTTCCTTAAAGGCCGTTCCGTTCTCAATACTTTGCAGCTTTCCTTTTCTATCGGTACTGACCTGAAGCGGATACAGCACCTGCGAAGTTTTATAAGCCAGCAGATCGGCAATTTCATTCACTTCTTCTTCATTCAGGTACAGCTTCGGGATCCGGTCCACTTCAAAATAATGGAGGTGGTTTTCCGATTTCAGCCAGCGTACCGTGGTTTCGTATTTCAGTTCGTTCCTGCGATCCCCGTTCTCTATGGTGATGATAACGCCATATCTGCAGCATACATTCTCCGGCTGGAATATCAGGGTGTTTCCATGCCCGAATGTGACCAGCCTGCTTTTGTCGGCCACGGCAGTCCTCGGGAGAAAAACTTCTTTCTGATCCGTCAGCGTGATCAGGATCATATCCCTTACTTCACAGTGGTTGTTATGGAAGCGCTTCAGTTCCTCCACCGGTAGATTATACAGGGCGGCAATGCTTTTCAGGGTTTCATCCTGTCCGACAATATGTTTATTGAATTTCTGCATACTTCATTACAAACCTCCCAGGTAAATAAAAACGGCGAGTACAATAATAATCAGCCCTGTATTTACCAAAGCCAGCTGCTTCTTTTTCCGGGATAAAAGACGGATCGTCTCATATACCATATAGATTCCCCATACCGAAAGCAATCCCAATCCGGTCATTAAAAACGAATCGATCCCCATTCCGTTGTTACCGCTGCCGGTATCCATCTTTTTACGGGCAAGGAAGAAAAGGGGAACCAATGCCGTAAAAAATCTGATGAGAAAATGAATTACTGTACCTTTCATTTTTTAAAAATTTTAACTGTCAAATCATTCAGGGTGTATTTTTTATCTTTCTGCTGCAGAAAAACCCTGATATCCGTATTTTCCGGATTGATATCGAGCACCAGCTCAGCAGGAATATCCTGATCTAATGAAGTAAAAGTATGATACGTCTCTCCTTTTACGAAATTATACGGGAATTTCGGACCGCTCTCCGCCTTGTAATTGGTTCTGTAGTATTTTTCATCTTTGGAAAAGATAATTCTTGCTTCAAATTCCTTACCCTGATCCGTCCATTTCAGCCAGATATTATAAGGAATTGCAGTCTCGCTGTAATCTTTGCGGTCTGCATACAGGGTTTCTTTTTCCATATTGATTGTACCTATCTGCATCCATGTCACTTTCCGGGAAGGATTGATTTTCAGCCTGTATTTTTTCCGGTACAGATCCACATTGTCATACGGCAGAGCTTTTTCTGCGATCTGCCTTTTGAGATCTGCGCTGTAGTTTTTGAACCATCCTTCATAAATTTCTTTCTGGCTCCGCTCATCATCGATCACATCACTGAATTTTTCGTATTTCTTTTCTGAAGCCTGGAACTTCTGTATTTCCTTCTGGTTTTCATTTCCCCTGATCCAGAGAACAATAACACCGTTCAGCGCAATGCCGACTGAAAAATAATTGTACTTCGGAGATTCCAGTCCACTGACCGGATTTTTTATTTTTTCCTGAAGAAGTTTTTCGATTTCCATTTCCGGCAGCCTGAATTCCCCTTCAAAAAATTTGTTTTCGATGTAGGAATAGTAGCCTATTTTTAACAGGGCAGGAACTTCTTTCAGTTCATCTCCTATGACGAAACTGTTTCCCATTCCCCATTGTCCGCCCAGGGTAACCCCCAACCCGGGTATCGGGATCATTTCATTCCCGGAAGAATAAAATGTTTGCCTGTAGGAATCGATATCATAATTTTCAGGAGTCCCTATTCCTGCATCATAGCGGTATTTTTTCATAGCGGATGTCTGGGCATTATACAGATGTATGATACTTAGTAAAAAAAGAAGTGTTATTTTTCTGAGGCTAACCATAAACCGATTTTCTTATTCTGCCCGGTCTCGGACCATGTCCTAACTTTTCCGTGGCGGACCAATGAATGTATTGGTTGATTAATTTTTTTTCATTTTCGATATCCAGATACGCTTTATACGATATGCGCCTTCTTTCACCGAATTCTGTTTTCTTCACTGTTTCAATATATTGTTCCAGCTTTGATTTCACATAATGCAAAATATGCGGCCGGTCTCCTGCGGTTTCTGGAATTTTAAATTTTTCCGTAACGGCTCCCCCATTGAAGGCACTTCCTTTTTCATTGGATAAACTGCACATAAAATGAAGCGGTATATAGCTGTATTTTTTATCTATGAATCTTTCCCCCTGCAGGCCGATATAATTCACATATTTGTTAGAATGCGGCGCAATGGTGATCTGCTTATCCAGATACCATCCTTCAGAAATGAACGGCATCCTTTTCTGATTGGCCAGGTTATTATATTCATTCCTGTCATTGATCACCCTTGCCGGTGATACGGTGGTTTTATGATACTGCTTGAAAGTTTCGCTTTCATAGCATCCTCCGATGTCTGCATGAGCGCCCGGCAGTAGCAGTTCAAGCCCTCTGTTTCCGGTACTTTCAATGGTAGTGATGTTAAAATTCTCCCGCCACTCGTGTCCTGCGGCAATCTGTACGATATGGGAAACTTTGGGTCCGCTGATGGCACTTAACCCGAGTTCCGTCCTGTCACTTCCGGAAGTATTGTCATTCTCAAAATTTCCGCCATAGGATGAAACCGTGTCATAGAGGCCTACAAAATGGACTTTAAGATCAGCGATCGTAATGCCGTCACGGTCACAGAGATATCCTAAGTGTCCTTTTGCCGGAAGCCTTCTCTTGCTTACGGAATACCCATCCAGGTCGATAAACCCACTGTCTGTAAAAGTAGCATTGTATGCGGATTTTGTTACTTCGTTTACAAAGGCTCTTGCTGCGGCTGCCCCCCGGCTGAATCCGTATACATCAATGGTGATTTTCACCGTAGTTCCCGGTGTAAGCCTTTCCCTGAGCTTTTCGCAGCCTTTTCTGATCTTAGCCCTGATGCCTGTACTTCCCAGGCCCATGGTATAGCCGGCAACAGAATCCGTATCACCGTTCAGGGTACCGATGCCTTCGATATAAATGAAAGGTGCCGAAGTATAAAAATGGTACATCCTGGCTACATTGGAATAATCATTCAGGTAGCTGTCTTTATCAAATCCCCACGGTTCTTCTTTTACGGCTCTTTCATCATGCCTTTCTCCCCTGTTCTTTTTATCTTTCTCTTTTCTGATGTAGCTGTTCCGTTCATTATTTAAAGTACCGTCAAAGAAAAAGCCTAATCTGATCTCCATTGTTCCGTCGTCCTTTTCTTCAGGAGGCGAATAATCTCCAAAGGTAACATTAGCCATATTCTTTATTTTTTGGGTTTTACATACTGAACCATCTGTTGCAAAGGTTGTATTTTGATTTATTTATTTCCATGGGACATGATCTTCTTATTGCTGGCAAGCACCAGATTCCCTTTCGTAGCTTCCGTGTTGATTTTCTGCGCCAGCTTCTCCAGCTTCTTTCCTGTAGTAAGATGGTAGGAATCATGCACTTTGATGATGATGTTCTTTGCGGTTTTCCGGATAGCCATAGTTAAAAGAGTTTTGATTTTTCAGCACTGTTGAATTCCACGATTTTCCCGCTCTGCATTGTCATATTTTCCTTTTCGCTGAACATGGCAATCTCCCCTGCTATTTCGTGGGAGGTCTCAGACTGCCGCCTGAATTCTTTTTCTACCATCTCCGTCCTGGTATCCGAAGATTCCCGGATATCCCCGGAAGCGGTCTGCACGATATCGGTTCCTGCCGTGGAAATAATATTCTCGTTGGCAGAACTGGTAATGCTTTCCCCGGCATCAATGGAGATTTCCTTTCCGGCTGTGATGCTGATGTTTTCCCCGGCTTTCAGGGTGAAATTCTTAGGGGCATTCACTGAAATATTACCTTTCCCGTCCATGAAAAAGAAATTCCCGCTCGGATCGATGATGTTGACACTTCCTTCTTCGTCGTTCATCAGGATTTTAATTCCGCTCCGGGTCTGGATGGATTTCAGGTGATTGTTAATGCCGCCGCCGAGGCCCACGCCGCCATGGAACATGCCGCCCATCACAAAGGGCCTGTCGGGATGGTTATGCACGAAGTTGACCATCACCTGATCGCCGATTTCCGGAACCGCTACATAGCCCCTGTTCTGGGTCACCTGGTCTGTTCCGCCGGCATCCGGACTCATCATCCTGATAAAATGAGTGGTTTCATTCGTCTGCCAGTCAAACCTTACGGTAACCCTGCCCTGTCCTACGGTGATTTCCAATGTGGATCCCGAAGGACAGGGCAGGGTTACCGTAAGGTTTGACTGGCAGACCAATGAGACTACCCATTTCATCAGGATGATGAGTCCGGATGCCGGCGGGACGGACCAGGTGACCCAGAACAGGGGCTATGTAGCGGTTCCGGAAATCGGCGATCAGGTGATGGTGAATTTTGTGCATAACCATCCCGACAGGCCCTTTGTGATGGGCGGCATGTTCCATGGCGGCGTGGGCCT